>JAIHVJ010000203.1 GCA_022720335.1 Collinsella sp. | reverse complement strand
CCATCCACCTGCCGCCACCTGATATTCGCCGATTTTCGTTGCGCTGTTGTATCCCCATGCCATATCCTCTAGACAACTACGCGGCATCATCGCCGCCGCGCCTACAAGAGAGGAATATCTATGACCGCACCTGCATCCAAGCTGCTCCAGCCCATTACGGTTGGCCCCCTTGAGCTCAAAAATCGCATTATGTTCCCGCCGCTGACCACCGGCTACGAGGAGCGCGACGGCTCCATTGGCGAGCGCAGCCTGGCTTTTTACGAGCGCCTGGCTCGTGGCGGCGTGAGCTACATCGTCATCGGCGACGTTGCTCCCGTCATGACCGCAAGCCCCACGCCCAAGCTGGCGACCGACGCCCAGATCCCCACGTTTAAGGCCCTGGCCGACGCCGTCCACAAGCACGGCGCCAAGGTCGCGCTGCAGCTGTTCCACCCCGAGTACGACGTGCCCGGTGTCGGCCGCATGGTCATGGGATCCATGGCTGCCGCCAAGGCCGCGCAGGAGGCCAAGGCCGCCGGCGACGAGGAGACCTTTGCCGGCAAGATGGCCGAGTCCAACGAGATCCGCAACCAGGCCTACGCCAAGCTGCATCACGACATGCAGCACTTTGTGAACGAGGCGAGCGTAGAGCAGCTCACCCAGATCAAGGAGGCCATCGCTGCCTCGGCCGCTCGTGCGCAGCAGGCTGGCATCGACGCCATCGAGGTCCACGGCGACCGCCTGGTGGGTTCGCTGTGCTCGGCCATCCTCAACCAGCGCACCGACGAGTACGGTGGTTCGTTCGAGAACCGCGTTCGCTATGCGCTGGAGGTCGTCGCTGCCATTAAGGAAGCCGCGCCGCAGCTGATGGTGGAGTACAAGCTCCCCGTGATCATGGAGAACCCCGACGGTACGCCGCGCGGCAAGGGCGGCCTGCAGCCCGACGAGGCCTGCGAGTTCGCCAAGCTGCTCGAGGGTGCGGGCATCGACATGATCCAGGTTGCACAGGCCAACCACACTGGCAACATGGGCGATACCATTCCGCCCATGGGCGCCATGCCCTACAACTGGACGCTGCCGGTGGCCGAGCGCGTCAAGGCCCTGGTCTCCGTGCCGGTGGCAACCGTCGGCCGTGTTGTCTCGGTCGAGGCCGGCGAGAAGATTCTGGAAGACGGCGCCGCCGACATCATCGCCTACGGCCGCTCGCTCATGTGCGACCCCGACATTGCACTGAAGGCCGCCACGGGTGAGCCCATCCGCGAGTGCCTCAACTGCAACAAGGGTTGCGTCGATGCGATTCAAAACCGCAAGTACATTTCGTGCGTGCTCAATGCCGAGAACGGCGACGAGGCGACCATCGCCATCAAGCCGGGCGAGGGCGACAAGAAGATCGCCGTGGTGGGCGGCGGCATCGCCGGCCTGGAGGCCGCGCGCGTGGCGGCCAAGCGCGGCTACGACGTGACCGTCTACGAGGCGAGCGATCACTTGGGCGGTCAGATTGTGCTGGCGGCCGCGCCTCCGCGCAAGGACGAGATCATGCGCTCGGTCGAGTACTACGAGAAGATTCTGCCCGGCCTGGGCGTGAAGGTTGAGCTCAACCATGCCGCTAGCCCCGCGGACCTCAACGCCGCCGACGCCGCGATTGTGGCCGTGGGCGCGCATGACGTGGTCATCCCCGTTCCGGGCGCCGATTCGGACAAGGTCGTCTCGAGCTGGGACGTGCTGGCCGGCAAGGTGGAGCTCGGCGGCCGCGTCGCCGTCATTGGCGGTGGCCTGGTGGGCACCGAGACTGCCGAGTACCTGCTGCAACACGGCTGCGAGGTGGCGATCGTGGAGATGCTCGACAAGATTGCCGCAGGCGAGTCCGAGACCATTCTGCCGCTGATTATGAGCGACTTTGCCGCCCACAACGTGGAGCAGCACGTTAAGACCCGCCTGACCGCCATTACCGACGAGGGCGTGGAGGCCGTTCGTACCACCGAGGACGGCGCCGAGGAGCCGGTGAAGATCGCCTGCGATTACGTGGTGATGGCCGTGGGCTCCAAGGCCAACGCGTTTGACCTGGATGGCGTGACGGTGCCCGTGACCTGCGTGGGAGACTGCTCGGGCGAGCGCACCGCTGACATCGCGAGCGCCATTCGCACGGCGTATCACGCGGCCAACGAGCTGTAGTTGAACATCGCGGCTAGGCGGGGCGGTAGCACGGATCCGCCTCGCCCGGCTGTGTCCCGTCGGGTGTCAACCGGTGCGGGGCCTGCAAGCGCAGCAGGCCCCGCCCTTTTTGTTTTGCTCCGGTGGATAGCAATGCGCGGTAATCATGAGGAGTAAGGACGTCTACTGCCTTGCGGATCACTCAAAATTATTGGGGGAGGGGTTAATAACTATATCCTCTATGCCAAAGGACATAAAGAGATGCCAATTTTGTTGACAAGCGAATGACGATTAGCTGCGAGTCAGCTACCAGCGTAAATAATCGATAAAGAAATGTCGTAAATTGGTGCCAAATGCCCAGATAACACCGCGTCTATTTTAATTAACTGCTTTGAGCAAACAGTAAAATGCTACTATCTAACTTGCACGTAAGAAAGCAGATTAACGGTTAAGGCTAAGAAGTGGCAGGTATGTCGGAAGCAACTAGGACTCGCACGCATGCGCCCGAGGTTAGGCAGCGCGCCGTCGAGATCCTCCAAGAGGGGGTCGGTCATCGCGCCCTCGCCGCGGAGCTTGGCATTCCCCAGGCCACGGCTCGTCAGTGGGCCCGCGCGTATGCCGTGGGCGGTGCCGACGCCGTTCTCAACGCCGGTTCGCATCATCACACCTATTCGTACGAAGTTAAGCTCGCCGTGGTCAAGGACCGCTTGGAAAACGGCTTAACGGTTCGCGAGGCCATGATCAAGCACAAGATTCCCAGCGAGTCTTCGGTCAAGGCTTGGTGCCGCCAGTACCGCGAGAGCGGTGAGTCCGCGCTGGTTGATAAGCCGCGCGGTCGCAAGCCGCGCGTTAAAAAGGCGGAATAGC
>JAIHVJ010000022.1 GCA_022720335.1 Collinsella sp. | reverse complement strand
TGGCTAATGACCACCGAGCAGCCCGGGAACTCGAGCAGCGCCGCTTCGAGCGAGGACAGCGTCTCGACGTCGAGGTCGTTCGTAGGCTCGTCGAGGAGCAGCAGGTTGCCGCCCTGCTTGAGCGTAAGCGCCAAGTTCAGACGGTTGCGCTCGCCGCCGGAGAGCACGCCAGCGCGCTTCTGCTGGTCCTGGCCCTTAAAGCCAAAGCTCGCCACATACGCGCGGCTCGGAACCTCGGTCTCGCCGACCATCATGTGGTCCAGGCCGTCCGAGACGACCTCCCATAGGTTCTTATCGGGGTCGATGCCGGAACGGTTCTGGTCGACGTAGGAGATCTTGACGGTCTCGCCCACCTCGAGCTCGCCCGAAGTCAGCGGCTCCAGACCCACGATGGTCTTGAACAGCGTGGTCTTACCGACACCGTTGGGGCCGATGACGCCCACGATGCCGTTGCGCGGCAGGGTGAACGAAAGGTCGTCGATGAGCACGCGACCGTCGAACTCCTTGTGCAGGTGATGGGCCTCAAGCACCTTGTTGCCCAGACGCGGTCCAACGGGGATGCGGATGTCGGTCCAGTCGAGCTTCTGGCTTGCGCGGGCCTCGGCCTCCATCTCCTCGTAGCGAGCCAGACGGGCCTTGTTCTTGGCCTGACGGGCCTTGGGCGAACTGCGCACCCACTCGAGCTCGGCCTCCATGCGCTTGGCGAGCTTGGCGTCGCGGTTACCCTGAGCCTCAATACGGGCGGCCTTGGTCTCCAGATACATGGAGTAGTTGCCCTTGTAGGGATAGAGGTGGCCGCGGTCGACCTCGCAGATCCACTCGGCAACGTTATCCAAGAAGTAGCGGTCGTGCGTGACGGCCAGCACTGCACCCTGGTAGTTGTGCAGGAAATGCTCGAGCCACAGGATCGACTCGGCGTCCAGGTGGTTCGTGGGCTCGTCGAGCAACAGCAGGTCGGGAGCCTCGAGCAGCAGCTTGCACAGGGCCACGCGACGGCGCTCGCCGCCGGAAAGTACGTTGACCGGCATGTCGGAATCGGGCAGCTGCAGGGCGTCCATGGCCTGGCCGAGCTTGGAATCGATATCCCAGCCGTCGGCGGCGTCGATCTCGTCCTGGAGCTTGCCCATCTCGGCCATGAGGGCATCCATGTCGCAGTCCGGGTCGCACATCTCCTCGCCGATCTTGTTGAAGCGATCGACCTTGGCGATCATGTCGCCAAACGCCATGCGCACGTTCTCGATGACGGTCTTGTCGTCGTCGAGCGGCGGCTCCTGCTGCAGGATGCCCACGGTGTAGCCGGGGGTAAGCCTGGCATCGCCGTTGGAGACCTCCTCGATGCCGGCCATGATCTTGAGCAGGGTCGACTTGCCCATACCGTTGGGGCCCACGACGCCGATCTTGGCACCGGGGTAGAAGCTCAGGGTCACGTCGTCAAGGATTACCTTGTCGCCATGGGCCTTGCGAGCCTGATACATCTGGTAGATAAACTCCGCCATATGTCTGTTCTATCCTTTCTACCTGCTGTTTCCCTATTCTTGTTTCGCTTTAGTGGAAACGAAATGAAAAAACCAGCTCTGAAACTTAACGAAAAAGGGGCATGGTTGCCCACACCCCCTAATACTACCTGGGAAAAGTCCCCCGGAACATACTATGAACTGCGTACGCTAGTTTTCCGCAACCTTAACGAGCGGCTCGCTGCGATTTGCGCCACAGCAGATACGAGTAGACGTAGATGGCTCCGACCGAACCAAACGCCAGAACCGCAATCACCGCGGCGACGACTTCACTCGAAAGCACGCTGCCTGCCACGCCCATCACAATCAGGCCAATACCTAGCACCATAAAGCAGGCGCCGCCAAAACGCTGCGTACGGCGCCAGTTCTCGGGATCGGCAAGCGCCCAGGGCGTCTTGATACCGAGCGTATAGTTCTGCTTCACACGCGGCAAGTAGTTGCCTACGCCGATGAACAGCAAACCGACAACACCGGAAATCAGCACGTTAACCGAACCGACCGCCGGCACCACGCCCCAGACCGTAAGCTCTCCCAGCCAGCTTATGGCGCACATGAACAAGGTGAAGGCGATTACGAAGCCCTGGTAGAACTTGCCCGAGGTTCGATATGCCTCACCTTTGGGGTCGATGCGCGGCACCACGCAGAACATTGCGAGAAGCGCCAGAGGCAGCACGCCGAGCGCGGAGGCCATCCAGCTAGGACCCCAACCGTCGACGGCGCCGTTCGCGCCCCAGTGCGTGGGAATCTGCGCAGGCAAGCTCGGCATCACCATGAGGTGCGCTACGACATTGGCGACGCACAGAGCGACCAGCGCAATCCACACGCGCGACGATACCCCCGTGGGGTGAATGCCCTTGTTTTCGTTATTCATCCTTATCACCTTCCGTGTTTGTAAAACCCATAAACCAGCCGATCAAGTCCTGCATGACGGTGGTGTTTAAGCTGTATACGATGTTTTGGCCATGACGTTCGTCGGTCACCAGCCCGGCATTTTTAAGCGTCACCAAATGGTGGCTCAGCGAAGGCTTGCTGATGTCAAAATGCTCGGCAAGCTCCCCCGCCGTGCAATTGCCCTCGCGCAGCAGCTCCAAAATACGCCGCCGCGTCGGATCGGCCAGTGCCTTAAAACCCTCTCCCGGCATAGAACCTCCTCTCACCAGTTCGTTCGACGCGCACACTATACTCGATATTTAGATGTTTGTCTAATTATCTAATTCAGCAATAGCCATAGAACACTCGTTCGCTTTTAGTTACAATACCGTTAGAAGCAGATGGGCCAGCTCCCCTCTACCAGAGAAGGAGATGGACTATGAGTATTGACGATGTCCTGACGTTGTTATTGCTTGTAATCGCGGCTGTGGAGCTCGGCATCCACATTGGAGGTCGAATGAAATAGCCGCCCCCGCGTAATGCGAAGACGGCCACTTCTCACGCCATAAACGTGTTTCGGAGTTGGCCAACCCGCGGCCACGGGTGCCATCCGCTTCAATCTTATGCGAATCCCCGCTTCATTTCAACATGCCCCAAGGCCTCAAATGGAGGCAGAATAATACCTATAATGGCGATAGCCAATTACGTTAATTACTTCCCCATCGGAGGATATCTATGACCGAAACCGCAGCCGCCGCTCCCGTCGAGACGCGCGACACCAAGCTCGAGATCATCATGGGGCGCGAGGCGCTCGACAAGCTCGCCGACGCCACGGTGTTGGTGCTCGGCTGCGGCGGCGTGGGCTCTAACTGCTGCGAAGCGCTCGCCCGCGGCGGCATCGGCCATTTCGTAATTCTGGATAAAGACATCATTGCGCCCAGCAATATCAACCGTCAGGCCATCGCGTTTCACAGCACCATCGGCAAGCGTAAAGTCGACGTCATGGAGGCCATGATCCATGACATCAACCCTGCCGCCACCGTCATCAAGCGCACCGAATACCTGCTGAGCGACAACATCGACGAATTCTTCGCGAGCGTTCTGGAGCAGACAGGTGGCACGCTCGACTACGTTATCGACGCCATCGATACCATCTCGGCCAAGCTCACCGTCGCCAAGTATGCTCAGGACCACGACATTCGCCTGGTGAGCTCCATGGGCGGCGGCAACAAGCTGCATCCCGAATGCCTGCGCTTCGCCGATATCTTTGACACGGTGCGCGACCCCATGAGCCGTATCATGCGCAAAGAGTGCAAAAAACGTGGCATCAAGAGCCTGCACGTTCTATTTAGCTGCGAGGAGTCGGTCAAGACTCAGCGCCGTGACCCCTCCAACATCCACGAGCGCACCGAGCTCGGAACCGCCAGCTTTATGCCGCCCATCATGGGCCAGATGATTGCCGGCGAGGTTATTCGCAAGATCAGTGGACGCGGTACCGAGCGCGTTCGCGCCGACGGCCAGCGCCTGGACTAGCAAGGCACACCGCGATGAAGCTGCAGTCCTTTGATGCTCACTGTCACCTCGACCTGATGGCCAGCCCGAACACCGTTGCCCACGAAGCCGCAGCGATGGGACTGGAGCTCTTTGATTGCGGCGTCGATCCACGCGATTTCGCGTCAGCATCCGAACGCGCCAGCAGTAGTCCCAACGTTATTGCAGGGGTGGGCCTCCACCCCTGGTGGATTGCCGACGGCCGATGCGGAACCGCCGAGGTCGGCCTGCTTTGTGAACTCGCCATCCGGGAACGGTTTATCGGCGAGGTCGGGCTCGATTTCTCGCCACGCTTTGCAGGCACCGAGGGAAACCAGACGCAGGCATTTGAACGGCTATGCCGAACGTTATCGCAGTCCCCGCTACCTGGACGCGTTCTATCCATTCACGCCGTTCGCGCGGCGGGAGCAACTTTGGACACTTTGGAGTCGAACGACCTTCTAAAGGACGTCCCCAACTCCCCCACCATTATCTTCCACTGGTTTAGCGGCACCTCAGATGAGTTTGTCCGCGCACGCATTGCGGGCTGCTACTTTTCCGTGAATGAACGCATGCTTGCGACCAAACGTGGGCGCGAATACGCGCGACAGATTCCACTTGATCGCTTGCTACTCGAAACCGACGCGCCGGCCGAACCAGACGCGGAAACATCCGCGCGACAGCTCGTCGATTCACTCATAAGAGTATCCGAGGTCATTGCTGCGCTTAAAAACTGCCCCGAGGAGAGCATCAAGTCGGTCGTCCTGGAAAATTCCCACTCCATTTTCGACTTCCGCTGACCTCGGTGGGCAAAAAATGCCAAATATGAGTACTGTTGTAAAACTGGTCACATTATTTTGCACCAAAACAACGACCTGATAATGTACAACTGTTCATTATCAGGTCGTTTTAGCATACCCAGGGACATATTAGACGGCTTTAAGTTGTCCGCAGACACTCAACTTGGACCTCAAGAGCCAAATTTTGCTGCTACTAAATTTGTGACAGTACTCATATTTGGCATTTTTTGCCCACGACCCTCAAGGGACATGCGAATCGCACAACGCAGCCCCCATAAGAGCGTGGGGCAATTCGGCGGCGCTATACTAGCTCGTGCATAAGGTCGCAATTTCGCGCATATAGCTCATCAAAGATACGGCGGCTACCTGCGTACAGCTCATGAGCGTCCATATCAGGCTCGATCGTTTGCGCGACCCCAAGAACCCGGGCAAGCTCACCCCATGATGAATAGGCGCCGCCAGCAAGTGCCGCCATAAGAGCATCGCCAAAACATGCGCCCACCGTAACCTTCGCAACCGAGACCTCACGACCGCAGACATCGGCAATCGCCTGCATCCATACCGGATTCTTAGTTCCGCCGCCCACGAGCATGATGCGCTCGATGGGAAGCCCGTGCTCGCGCTCGATGATGTCGACATGAGCCGCAACAGTGTAGGCGATCCCTTCCAAAGCCGCGCGGACCATATGGCCCCGGGTATGCCTTTCGGTCAGACCGAAGAACACGCCACGCGCCTCGGGATCGTTGAGCGGGGTGCGCTCGCCCGCAAAGTATGGAAGACACAGCAGGCCATCTGCTCCAGGACCTACCTGCCCGGCATCGTGCGCCATGACCTCATAGGCATCGGGGCCGCCGGAGTGTTCGGCATCCATGACATCGCGGTACAACTCGCGTCGCAACCACGCCGTCAACGCACCTGCTGTATTGGTCCCGGCGCAGATGCCGTAGGTTCCGGGGATGATGAATGTCCCTGGCCATAGACGAGCGTCATCGACCATATGGTCCGCCAAATAGATAAAGTAGGCCGTGCTCCCGAGTTGCACCATCATGTCCCCGGGGCAGAACACTCCAGTAGAAATCGCCTCGGCGCCCGAATCGCCTGTTCCGACAAGCACCGGCGTATCCCTCGCAAGACCGGTTTCAACCGCCGCCCGATCCGTGATTACGCCGGCGATATCGGTCGCCGCCATGACTTCGGCCATCTGGTCGGGACGGCAGAACCGCGCGCACCCGCGCTCATTAACCTGCCACGTCTCACGATCGTATAAGGGAAGGAAATCCTCGGCAAGGTAACGGTCGATCGTAAACCTGCCGGTAAGCTTGGCGCATAGATAGGACGAAGCCGTAAGAAACTTCGCCGCCCGCTCATGGACCTCGGGCATATTCTCCTTAAACCAAAGGACCTTAGGGGCGATATCCGACGAACACGGATCGTGTCCAAAGAGCTGGCGAGCGCGATCGGGACCATATTCGGAAAGAAGCTCGTCAATCTGCGGCTTCGAGCGAGCATCGACCCCGTAGAGAATTGCCGGAGCCAAGGCGTGGCAATCTTCATCGACCGGCACGCAATCACAGCCCAAAGCCGACAACCCTACGCAGCGGATCTGGTTCGCCTCGATGCCCGCGCGCTCGATAAGCTCGCGAGACAGCCGGCAAAAATCACCCCACCAAATCGCTTCTGCATCGTGCTGATACCAACCATCCTGAGGGTTCTCGGTCTCATGTTGACAAGATGCCTGCGCCACAATTTGACACTCCGCATCTATTAACACACCCTTGGACGCACTCGTTCCAATGTCGATGCCAAGATAGTACGGTATGCCGCTCACTCCCCTCTCGCGGCACGGGCGGCAGCCATGAACCGCGCGACCCGTTCGGCTTCGGCAGGGACGTCGAGCTTGCCGTCTCGCTTGAGGCAGGTACCGACAAACGCGCCATCATAATGCGAAAACACGTCTGCAACGGTATTCTCGCGACATCCCGTTCCACATACCACCGGCACATCGCCAACACGGACGCGCACCTCGTCGGCAAGCTCGCCCGAAGCGCCGCGCCCGGCAGCAGACCCGCCAATAACAAGGGCGTCGGGTAGGCAGTTGAATACCAGCGAATCGGCAATATCGGGAGTCGATCGGTCGTTAAGGTACACCTCGCCCTCGCTTGTGATGAAATGGAACATCTTTAGGTCATCCAGACGCAGGGCGGCACGGCGGCGCATGGTGTGCGCAAAGTCACGATTGATCAGGCCAAGATCGCCAGCCCAGGCACCGCAGAAATTGCAGCGTGTAAACTGCGCCTCAACGGCGGCGCACAGCTCGATCGTGGCATCGCCGTCATAAATAGCCTCTGCACCCCAAGGGGTCGAGAAATCTGCGGCAAGAGCTCCGATGACATGCCCCATAGCGGCAAGGGTCACTGCCGACACATGCTGCTCGTAGGGCATCGATAGCTCATTGGTGATCAGAATGCCGTCCACGCCACCCGACTGCAGCGCTTCGAGATCGCGCTTGGCGGCATCGATCACGCGCGAAACGCTGCCGCCCGGATAATACAGAGGATCGCCAGGCAGCGGCTGCAGATGCAGCATGCCAATTACCGGTTTCTCGGTCCCAAACATCGAAGCCATAACCGACATGGTCAATCTCCTTTAGCTCGCCGACTCACAGACATCAACTGCTACTCGCCCAGCACCTCAACGAACACTTTTCGCTTCTGAGGTCCATCGAACTCCGCAAGGTAGATGTTCTGGGCCCCGCCACATACAATGTGGCCGTCTTGAACGGGGAAGAAGCAGCTATTGCCGCAAATCATGCTCTTGATATGACCACAGGAGTTATTGCCCGTGGCACCATAGCTCGGCAAGAAATGAGAATGCGCATAGGGGGCATCGGGCGGGGCAATGCGATCGAGCGTCTCCATGAGATCGGTCTCCACGCACGGAAGCCCCTCGTTCACCACGATGCCGCAAGTCGTATGCGACAAAATAATCGCTGCCAGTCCATCGGTCACCGCACTACGCTCGATGGCGGCATGCACATCTTCTGTGATATCGATGAACTGGTCGGGCGCCGTCGATAGATAGCTCAATGTCTCGAGTGTCACCATGTCACTCATCACCTTTCAGAAAACGCAGCGCCGTACCGGAATACAGATTCTCCCGCGCCTCATCGCGCATGGGCACAGTATCAAGCGCCCGCTTGAGCTTGAAGGCGCGGAAGCGTGGCGTATTGCTGGCAAACATCACCTGATGAGACAGGGCACGCTCATACCACAGCGGTCCCATATCGACGGTGAAGAGCCGCTGCATCATTTCTTCGGGCGAATCGATATAGGTAATAGAGGCATCCGTATAGCAATTGGGATACTTGAGCAGCATCGCCACGGTCTCGCGCACCCAGGGCCAGCCAAAGTGCGTCAGGTTAAAGCGCACATCCGGATGCGTTGCGATGGTGTGCTCAAACGCAAGCGGGTGGCTTCGCGAAAGCTCCGCACCCGGCTCCCAGGACATACCGGCATGGAAAACCACCGGCTTGTTGTAGCGCTCACAGAGCTTGTAGAGCGGCTCGGCCACGGCATCATCGGGCGCAAAACCTTGCTTTGCCGGATGCAGGCAGAGCCCCTTGGCCCCCAGCTCGGTAAAGGCACGCTCCAGCTCATCGGCGGCGCCACTCACTTGCGGGTCCACGCTCGCGAATCCCCATAGGCGATCGGGGTGCGCGGCAACAAGCGCGGCAACCTGGTCGTTGGTGCCAAAGTGCCCGCCGCACGCCGTGGTCACATCGAGCGGCATGAGCACGCTTTTCCGCACATCGCAGACATCCATTTCGGCCACGAGCTCATCCCAGTCCATGGGGCCCATGTGCCCCATGCCAAACTCACGCTCCCAAAAACCAAAGCCGTCTGGCTCGTCGCCTGGCGTATAGATCTCGCCGTAGAGCATGGGCTGGACCAGCATATCGATTACCATCTTGCACTCCTTTCCAGGCTTTTATTCCTAGTACGGTTCGAACGACCCAATGACTCGGGACGAAAGCTCGGCACCGGCATGCATGCACGCCGGCACGTCAAGCCCATCCAGTACACCCTTGGTGAATCCGGCGATATACGAGTCGCCGGCGCCCACGGTATTGACAACCTTCTCGGCCGGCACGATCCCACATTCATAGAAGCGCTCACCGTCATAGGCGATGCTTCCCTTCTCGCCAAGTGTGGCGACTGCCACGCGCGGGCCCAGCTCCTGCACATGGCGCACCCAGTCGCGCAGCTCCGCGCTATCCTCCTCAAACGACATAAAGGCATAGTCAACGTAAGGAAAATGGTTCTCACAGGCGTATTCGGGATCTTGACTGAACACCGAAAAGTCCATGACGACGGTCTTGCCTGCCTCGTGCCATTCGGGCAGCAGGTCTAAGCAGTTTCCAAACAGGTCGGTATGGATGACATCGTGCTCCAGGATAAATGCCCGGTCATCATCGTTTGGTCGGTACGTTTCCATGACACCGTCAATCGCTTCGAGATGCACGCGGTCGACGCCGTCCTTCAACGCCATGAGCATCACCGAGGTATCGCCGTCCTCCACGCGAAGATGCGAGATGTCGAACCCCTCGGCAGCCAGCGCCTCGCGCATTTTGTCTCCGTACTCGTCCTTTCCGACGACCGACACCGCAGATACCGATATGCCCATTCGCGCCAGGTGGATACCCCAGTCGATGCCATTGCCAGTCGGATAGAACACGCCGATGTTTTGGTACACGTCCGCACAGCAAAAGCCAGCTGCACATGCTTTGATATCCATAGTCTTCTCCAGCAATCAAAAAGGGGCCCACCCAAGGCGAGCCCCTATCCGAATTCCGATGTAATCTAGCGTCAGTCAGCCAAGGCTTCAGCCCCAAGCCTCCCAGCGCTTTCTCAGGCTACTCGGTGATCGGAGCTCCGTGGCCCCAAGAGCCCTCCATGCCGCACACGGTCGAGGCAAAACCTGCCGCAAAATCGAGCGCACGCTCAATGGCCTCAGGTCCGTCCTCGCCGCGCTTGGCGGAATCGAGATAGCACATCAGGAATGAGGTCAGGAACGAGTCACCGGCTCCCATGGTGTCCTTCATGTCCGTTACGGGCTTTGCCAGCTGGCGATAGTAGCGCTCGCCGTCATAAGCGATGCAGCCCTCGGCGCCCGCCGTTGCGGACACAAAGCGCGGGCCCAAATTCTTAACCCAAGCGAGGCGCTCGCGAATCTCATCCTCACTTGCAGCATCGGCAGCGCTAAAGAAGGCGAAGTCAACAAACGGGGCAATCTGCTCATAGTATTCATCGGTGGAATCGTCCGAGAAGTCAAACGATACGGTGATGCCTGCAGCCTTCAGCTTGGGGAGCTCGCACTCGGTAAAGCAGTAGTTGCCCGAGTGGACTACGTCGAACTGCTTCATGTATGCCAGATCGAAACGATCGAGCACATAGCGCGCATCGCCACGGATGCCGCCCTCGTTGGAGCCGAGGAATACGCGGTCGCCATCGACCACGGTCACACGCGCCGCGCCGTTCTCGCCAATAAGCTGCTCGCACTTAGCGAGCTCGATGCCCTCATCCTCGAGACTTGCAATCACATGCTCGGCAGCGGCGTCGTTACCAAAGATGCCCATGTACGCGGAGCGCGCGGCGCCGCACTTCTTGGCGTAAACGGCAAAATTCACCGCATTGCCGCCGGGATACATGGTATGGATATGCTCATAGCGATCGACGACGTTGTCACCGAACCCGAGCGCGTTCACGTTAAAAGCCATGGTATCCATCCTTCCTAGTACTCAACAACGCCCATGTAGCGGCGGAAGTCGGGGTCGTGATCGAACACCTTGCCGCGCGCTGCACGCAGCTCGCAGTTCATAGCGTAGAACAGCACCGGATCCAGATAGGCACGAACGCTCGCCGGCACGGCCTCCATACCGTACTCCTTGGCATCAAGCACCATCAGCGTGTCGGTATGGGTCTCGAGGAACGCCAGGGCGCGCTCGTCCATAGGACGGCACTCGCTCGAGCCCATCTGCAAGAAGTAGAAGACGCCATCCTGGGTAGCCTCAAAGGGGCCATGGAAGTACTCGGCGGAGTGGATATAGCTGCAGTGCTGCCACTGCATCTCCATCAGCGAGCAGATAGCGAAGCCGTACGTCTGGCTAAAGTTGGGACCGCTGCCCAGGATATAGAAGAACTCATGCTCCTGGCAAAGCTTGGCGAAGCGATCGCCCAGCTCGGCATTTACCTTTTCGCGTGCGGGAGGCAGAATCTTATCCATTTCGGCAATACCGGCATACATGTCGGCGAGATCGGCGTAGCCCTCCTGCTGGTCGAGCAGCTCGGCCGCGAGCGACAGCGAGATACCGGCAGGAACTTCGGCCTGCGGAACGCCCTCGCCCCACGGGTACACCCAGGTGACCCACTTGCCATTATCGATCTTGGAACCGGCGTTATCGGTCTGCGCGATCACCGTCGCGCCCGCGGCAAGGGCAATCTCGCAGCCCTCGACGACCTCGGGGGTATTGCCGCTGTGACTGCAGGCAATGACCAGAGACTTCTCGCCCAGGCGACGGGGACGCATGATGTCGAACTCACGGGCCGTATAGATATACGAGGTGAACGTCGTCGCCTCGCGCTGCAAGAGCTCATGGGCCGGGATCAGATCGATCATGGAGCCACCGCAGGCGATCCAGTAGACGCTGTCGAACTTGCCCTTCTCGGCAATTGCTTCCTTAATCAGATCATGTGCGTTCATGTTTAGTTCCTTTCCAGCTTGGCCGGCCATGCAGGACGTGTCTTGCATGGCCGAGCAAAATCTTATCTAGTCAATCAGATACTTCTCGAAGGCGGCCATGTTCTTGGCATCTGCCGCCGCCGGATCATCGAAGTAGCGACCGTCCGTGATTTCCTGGCCCAACATGCCATCGAAACCATGGGCGTTGAGCGTGGCGACGAAGGCATCCATATCGTGCTTGCCGTCACCCCAGACCAGATGGCCATAGGGATCGCCGTCGATAAAGTGCATCTCGTGGATCGCACCGTCGCCAAATGCGGCAAACCAGTCCTCGAGCGACTCACCCGCAACGCCCATTGCGGTCGTATCGACCATAGGCTGCAGGTACGGACTCGCGACCTCATCAATCATGCGCTTAGCATCGGCGACGGTCGTCACAAGGTTGCTCTCCTCGGGACGCAGGCTCTCCATCGTTAGCACCAGACCGTGCTCGCCGGCATACTCCGCCAAGATGGATAGGTGCTCGCGACTGCGCTTCCACGCCTCTTCGCGATCCTCGTCCCAGTCACCCCAACCCGAGTTTACGGACATGCGGTCGCATCCCAGCACCTCGGCAAGCTCGATGCCATGCTTGAAGTACGCCAGGCTCCGCTGCTCATGGAGCGGCTTACGAGCGCAATACTGCCATGGGTAGACCACGTTCTCGGGACAGAGCGTCCGATAGCGCAGACCACGGTCGGCGGCCTTTTTCGCCAGAACCTCGGCCTCAAAATACCCAGTGTGATCGAGCGTCACATGGGGCTCGGCGCACCACAGCTCGATGGACTCAAAGCCCAGGCGCTGTTGCGTATCCAAAAAATAGTCGAGCGACCACATGATGTAGTGGATGTTCATGCCCGCGATCTGCTCGCGACGCAGCGTCGGTTTGGTTTCAGGCATGCTAAACCTCCTTATTTCGGTCGAACACGATACGTCCGTCCGACATGGTCATATCAACAGCAAGGTCACAAGCATCATGGTAGTCAAGGCCAAACACATCGCGATCGAGCACACAGATGTCGGCAAGCTTACCGGCCTCGAGCGTCCCCAGCTCATCCTCGCGCATGAGGTCATATGCGCCCCCTGCCGTCCACGCACGAAGGAGCTCGGCAATCGTCAGCGTATTGCCCTCATTCACGGACAAACCGTCGGCAAAGAAACCGCCGCATGCGCTAAATACTGATTCGCCCAAGCTCGGAATCAAGAGCGGGAGGTCGGTGCCACAGCACACCGTGCACCCCGCGTCTTCCATACCGCGACGGTTCCAGCTGTGCAGCAGTCGGACCTCGCCGATCTGCCGACGCATCATCGACAGGCAGTCCTCGCGTTTATCGAGCGTGAGGATCTGGGGGTAGACCTCGCAGATTCCGCCCAGCTTGCCAAACAGGGCAAGGTCTTCCGGATCAGAGTTCTCGAGGTCGGTAATCGCATGGCGTCGAAGCATGACTCCGTGTTCATCTCGCGGCAGCGAAGCATACAGCGCAACGGTGTGGCGAACGGCGCCGTCACCCTGACAATGAAGCGAGTAACGGAAGCCCTCGGCATCAATCGCGCGCAGCTCGTCCTCAATCAAACCCCACTCGGGCTCCTCGACAACCGTCTTGCCGGCAGCCCCTGCATCGGCCGTCTCCTCATAAGGATCGATCATCTCGGCAAGTCCTGCCCACACGCCACGATCGGTCATACGGTTGAAGCCCGAGAAACGAACAAACGGTCCCTGGAAGCGATCGCGCGCCGCACGAGCATAGGACAGATTCGCCCCGGCGCCCACCGGCTGCGACATCATGGAGACGCGAACCGTCAGCTCGCCAGATTCCTCACGACGCGCCATCTCGTCGGCAAATCCGTAATAGTCGTCGAAGGCCATCTCTTTGATAGCCGTGACACCGCGAGCGTTCAGCATCGCCATGTAATCAGAATACCCGGCGCGTACCTCGGGAAGCGCCAGGAAGTCCCGCATCATACGCCAGGTCTTCTCGGCGTAGCAGGCCTCGGGCGTAAAACCATAGCGCTCGCTGGCGGCGGCGTTGAGAACGCACGTCTCGGCACCCGGAGTAAAGCAAACAACAGGAACGTCTCCGAAGGCGTCGTCGAGCGCTGCCGCCGTTTTTTCATTCTCGGCGCCTTCGGCGAGCGATGCGGGAAGGTCGTGCCCAAAGGCGGCGGCACAATCGAGATGGGCATCCTTCCACAAACGCAGAAGCGCTACCACTTCGTCGACGTCAGAGGCTTCGGATAAGTCGGCTCCCAAGCTCCGCAACGCCCAGCCCGTATAGAACGTATGCACATCGACCAAGCCAGGCATGACCGTTCTGTCGCCACAATCGATCACCTCATCTGCCTGGGCGAGAAACGAGTCTGCCTCGCCAGCGCTACCGACGGCTTCAATCCGATTGCCGCGTACCGCGACAAAACCTTCAAACGGCTGGTCTTCCGTACCGGTGAAGACGCTCTTGGACGTCAGCACCGTCAAACGATCGGACATCGCGACCTCCTTACGCCGGAAGCATGCCGGAGATGGCGGTAATGACCAAGCCAAACACGACCATGAAGATGAAGAACTTCCAGATGGCCTTCCACCATTGGCCAAACGAGATCTTTGCCACGGCAAGGCCCGCCACCGTCATACCTGCCACGGGGCTAATGGTGTTAATGGTCTGGTTGGCAAACTGCAGCGCCGTTACGGCGGCTTCGGGGTTGAGGCCCATAAGCTCGGTCAAAGGACCCATGACAGGCATGGTAAGCGCGGCCAGGCCGGAGCTCGAAGGAACCAGGAAGGACAGGAGGCCAAGGACAACGTACATGAACGTGGTGTACACGGCGGCAGGGGCTCCAGCAAGCAGAGTGGCAAGTGCCTGAAGGATGGTGTCGATAATCATGCCGCCCTCGGCGATGACCAGAATGCCGCGAGCGATACCGATAACGACGGCTGCGTAGGCAAAGTCGGCAAGACCCTTAACGAACTCATCGGCGATGGTCTGCTGGTCAAGACCGCCCAGGATACCGGCGAGCAGCCCCATGCCAAGGAACACGGCAGAGATCTCGTTCATATACCAGCCCTGCGTAACAAGACCCCACACGATAAGCGCCATACCACCGGCAAAATCAATCAGCACGAGCTTCTGGCGAGTGGTGAACTCTTCCTCGATGGAAGCATCGGTCACGGAGAACTCAATGCGCTTGAGTTTGTCGTCCTCGAACGTAACGGACGACTTGGGGTTCTTCTTGACGCGCATGGCATAACGCATGGCCCATGCGATGCCGGCGGCGGTGAAAATAACCCATGCAACGGCACGCAACCACAGCTGCGGGTTGCCCTCGATGCCAATGATGCCCTGCGCGATCAAAACGTTGAACGGGTCGATCGTCGAGGCGCAGTAGCCCAAGTTGGGACCGAGGAAGCAGATGATAAATGCCGTCATGGAGTCATATCCGATGCCCATCATGATGGGGATGAAGATGGCATAGAACGGCAGGGCTTCCTCAGACATGCCAAACGTGGTGCCGCAAATGGACAACAGCGTCATGGTAATAGGAATGATGAGGATGTCTTTGTTTTTGAGCTTTTTAATCACGCGGCGCTCGCCTGCCGCAGTCGAGATCGTCTTGCGCTGGTATTGGCCAGAAGGAACGACCCAGGTTAAAACTGCAAAAACCACGATCAGCAAGAACATGATCGTATAGACGTGCGGTAATTTGAATTTGAAACGTCTGTTTGTCTTCTTCGCCTTCGTATCTGACATAGATACCTCCAAAGAACCCGAGACCTTATCGTGTCTCGCTTTAACGTTCGCGCAATGCAAACGTCCTATGACGTTCTATAGATTATCAGCGTGTTTTTAGCACTTCAAGGATATTTCGGACAGATTACGAGGACTCGGGTGAACGGTCGTTCAACGGCGGCGAACGGCAAAAACGCCCGGCAGGCAATTTAGCCTGCCGGGCGTTCTCTTGATCAACGTCCTAAATATCAAAAACGTAGCGCGATCCTACAATCCGCTGTCGGCCGATGATAAACGGCCGCTGCTGCTCGTCATAGAAATATGCCTCCATATAAAACAGAGGCTCTCCCGTGGGAACGGACAGCAGCCGGGCGACTTCGGGTGACGCACACGCGATCTCAAGCGTGCACGGCTCGGTGCGAGCAGGCCCGCGACCCGTCTGTTCGCGCACGACCTCGAAAATTGATTGATCGGTAAGGTCCGCCTTCGCCAAAAAGGCGTTGTCTTCATAAACGTACGTGTTGTTCTCGAGCATCACGGGGATGCCATCGGCGGTGCGCACGCGTTCGATGCAGATCAGCTCCGACCCAGCGGGAACGCCAAAAAACTGCGCTTCGGTAGCATCGGCCGGCAACACTTTTCTTGAGACAATACGCGCCCCGGGCTCCATCTCGTTGACGCGGCAGGCGTCCGAAAAACTCTGAACGTCGTCCTTCTGGCGGATTTTACGCTTGAGCTTGGGGGCGTTTACAAACGTGCCCCTCCCCTGCTGCTTGGTTAGGTAGCCCTGCTGCACGAGCTCCTCAATGGCCCGCCGAACGGTAACGCGACCAACTTTGTAGCTTTCGGCCAATTCGAATTCATTCGGTATCCGAGCGCCCGCCTTATAGGTACCAGAATTGATGTCATTTTTGATGATATCGATAACCTGTTGATATAGCGGGATTGCCGCTTTTCCGTCGGTCAACCCTTCAGTCGATGGCATTTGCCCTCCCCTAGCAAATATGGAATCAATAATCGGTGCGGATTACGCATCGCCAGTCCTACGCAAGCTCCAGTAGCTCCGGCAGCTGGTCGATAATCTTGTCCGCGGCATCCTGGCTAAAGCCAAAGCGCTCCTCGCGCTTGGCAATGACTGTCAGGCCGGCTCGCTTGCCGGCAGTGATGCCAGGCACCGAATCCTCAACGCAGCAGCAGCGATTCGCGGGCAGCCCCAGCAGGTCCAGCGCATGCAGGTAGATGTCGGGCTCGGGCTTGCTCTCCTTAAACTGCTCGCCGCTCACCACATACTCAAAGGCATCCGACAGCCCGCATGCGTTGAGCACTTCCTCGATGCTATCCATGGGAGACGAGCTGGCAAGCGCCACGCGAACGCCGCGGCGCGGCAGCTCTCGAATCGTATCCACGGCGCCTGGGTTAATCAAAGCCTGATAGTCGCGCGGACGCTCATGCGCCCACTCGTCCCAACGGGCCAACGCTTCCTCGCCAGTGAAATGCCCCTTACCGGCGCGCTCAAACCAATCGACCAACATATGCAGGAAGAACTGATGCGAGGTACCGACCTGCCCATTCAACTCCTCTTGAGTCAGATTAAGCCCAAGCTCCTTGGCAAACGCGGCAGTCTCGCCCAGGTAGTAATACTCGGTATCGACAATGACACCGTCCATGTCAAAGATAACGGCGTCGAACGGAAATGCGGACACGGCACCCTCCCTAACAAAAGGGCGCCCGCAAGCGGACGCCCGAACCATGCATTATCGGCGATTCTAACCCAGCAGCTTATCCAGCGCCACCGCAATACCGTCTTCGTTGTTATTGGCGGTCACCATCTGGGCTACAGCCTTAACCTCATCGACGGCGTTGCCCATGGCAACACCGGTGCCGGCCCACTCAATCATGGACTTGTCGTTCTGGCCGTCGCCAAACGAGACGACCTCGCTGGCATCGATGCCGAGCTTGGGCAGAGCACCCTCAAGCGCGCGGGCCTTGTCGATACCGGGCGCCGTGTACTCAAAGTACCAGTCGGCCGTAAACATGCCCGAAAGCGTCTGGGTAAAGGGCGCATACATCTCCTCGTAATGCGCCTGCAGGTATGCCGGGTCGCCTGCCGTCAGCAGCTTGTCCACGGGATAAGCATCAGCGACCTCATGCAGGCTCTCTACCTCGCGAATCTTAAGATCGCACGCGTCGCGCTCATACTTGACGATATTCTTCTGCGAGCCGTCAGGCAGCGTGATCATGCAATGGTACGAGTCCTCGACGTGCAAATCGCGACCGAGCGAAATCATAGGGATCACGTCAAAATTACGCAGGTGATCAATCAGGCGATGCAATTCGTCGGCAGGCATAGCCTGATCGAACAGCACCTCGTCGGTCTGGGCATCGACGACGTGTGCGCCGTTAAAGGCCACCAGCAGACCGTCATGGTTTTGAAGGTCGAGCTCTTGCGCCAAGGCGTGCAGCCCCCATGCGGGACGGCCCGAAGCCAAAATGAGCTTAATGCCCGACTCCTGCGCCGCGAGCAGCTTCTCGCGCGTACGCGGGCTAATCACTTTCTGATCGTTGGTGAGCGTACCGTCGATATCCATCGCGATGGCTTTGATTGCCATATATGCCTCCCTGTCATTGAACAACCTTGTCTGAGCCATCATACAGAACACCCATCGCGACTCCGTTTACAACGGGCAAAAAGTCATATTGTCTCGAACATGAACAGCGTGTGGTCGTGAAGCTTTATCGCTCAGGTCAAATACGTCTGCTAGCGACGCTCATCCGTCGGTGCGCCCTCGACGATCGCGATGCCCGCCGATGCACCTAACGCGCTGGCGCCGGCCTCGATGAATGCGCAGGCCTCTTCGTAATTATGGATACCGCCCGCCGCCTTGATTGCCACGGCATCGCCGAGCACCTCGTGCATCAGCCGCACGTCCTCGAGCTTAGCACCGCCAAAGCTTCTGCCGGTCGATGTCTTAAGGAATCCCGGCTTAGCCTCCAGCGCGATCTCGCATACACGGCGCTTAGCGGCGTCGTCGCCGTCCAGTTTGCACATCTCGACGATCACCTTGTCAGTGATGCCATGCGCACGACAAAAATCAGCAATGGTAGTCATCTCGCGCTCGATGGCATCAAAATCGCGGTTCTCGACCGACTCCTGATTCAAAACGTAGTCAATCTCGGTAAAGCCACACGCAGCGTATTCCTCAAACCTCGCAAGCTTCTCCTCAAGCGTCATAGTGCCCTGGGGAAAGTCGATAGCGCCGGCAAGGATGATGTCAGAGCCCTCGAGCATGGCGCGGCCCGTCTCGTACTCCTGCAGGTTCGCAAATACGCAGCGAAAGTTGTACTTTAACGCCTTCTCGACATACTGCTCAAACGTGTCCTCGGGGGCATCGATATAGTCGATGTATTTATTGATGGGTTTGGCAAGCGTCATGCTGGGCCTCCTTGTTCGGGGCTGACAACCGATTCGTGGTTTCACGCGAAAAACCACGTTCAATGTACGCCCGACATGCAAGGACAGCGTCCGCATTCCGACAAGTGGTATGAAATTAGCCGTAAACGTATATTTACGGACAGCGAATGGCACCGCACGCGGATGCCGACAGCAAGACATCCCCCCTCAATACACCCTCATGCCCATTTAAAGAGCAAGGGAGCCTGTATCTGTTGGGATACGGGCCCCTTTCGGCCATGACCCATCTCAGCAACAAAGACTACTTGCGGTGAGCGCGGTAGAACTCGATCGCACCATCTTATCCGAGCCGGGGCACGTTCGCGTAGCGTGGCGCGTGACGGTTGCAAAACCACCCCATTTGAAACAAACGCAAAAAAGTACTTGCAAAGACGCGTTCCGACATATAAGTTGATAAAAGGCCGCCGTTGCGGTTTTAAGTAGATCGAGCATATGAAGTTTGAGTTTTAGCGTGTAAGAGAAGGAAGATCGGCAAAGTACAACCCCAAACGCAATGACAACTTAATGAGGTAACTGCCACATGTGAGGCACCCAGGGCATTGCTGTCTCGATTTTGAGCACGATGCCTTCCGCCTTGCATGGGCCGTTCCATCCCGCCCCTGCAGCAACTGCCTCACGGGCTCATTGAAAACCGCATAGCACCCCAACGTCAGCACATCACCCACGGCAAGCACATCACTCACGACAACCAACACATCAACAAACAGCACGAACATCAACCGATTGGAGAAGCTATGACAAACCACCACGCTGAAGACGGCGATAAGAAAAGCATTCTGGATGCCCGCATTGAGCGAGCATATGCAAACGAATATGACGCTGCCTTTGCCGCCGCGACCATCAAGAACTACGCGTCGCTACCGCTCGCGACGATCTTGGCCGACCACCCTCAACTGCTGAAGCGCTGCACAAAGATCACGGGCGACCCCGACATTCGCAAGCTGACAGACCCCTATGCCCCAAAACGCGACAACGATTCGTACGTTCTTACCGTAGGCTGCCTAGCCCATATGCTTACGGCGTTCGACACGAAACTCAAGCTCGAATGGGAACCCGACGAGCGTCATGAACTCGAAAGCAAGCGGAACACCCTGCGCACCGCACTGTTCCTTCCGTTGGACGGCCTCAAGCGCTGCAACGTCGAGCTCAATACACAGGCGCGGCAAAAGCCCGGGACCACGGGGCAGAAAACTCCAAGACCCCATGCGGCCATCGTCGACCGCAACCGATATAACCGCATGACCGCGCACTTTTCCGCCGAGGGAGCAGCCATAAGGACGCTGATCGACCTGCTGTGCCTCCTGAGCATCAACGAGCTATTTGAGGGCTATCTCGCCCTTGTTCCCGCGACGGCACCCAAGTCGGTAGCAAAGATCATCGAGACCTGCAGACGCCAGTTTGAGCGCCATCGCAATGGCAGCGAGATGAACGCCAGCATCGCGCAGTACTACGCGGCTCATTACAAAAATGACGGATGTGCCCCTATCGAGCATCAGCTGCGGCTCGCCTACACCACGCCCGTCGCAACGCTCCATCGCTTTGGAGCCCTTGGCGCTTGCGAGCCGCACGAACAGGCAGCCTGCCCCACAACCGAGCTCGATCTCAGGCTCGGACGAACCCTGTAGCCCGCCAGCCCCTCCGCGGGCAACAATCCTATTCCACAACACAACCAACAGAAAGGAGTCCTCATGGACACCAATCATTCCCCCATCATCAGCCCCCTCACCATGCGTGAATCCGCCCGAGGTATCACGCTCACCAGCATTTACGATGAGATGCTCGCCCGTCGCGAGCTCTCCGTCATGGGAAACATCGAAACCCCGATGGCCCACGACCTATGCCAGCAGATTCGTCTGCTCGATGCCACCGACCCCAGCCGCCCCATCACCATATTTGTCGCCAGCGCCGGCGGAAGCGTGCGATCGGGTCTTGCGATCTATGACGCCATGCGCCTCGCATCGTGCCCCATCCGCACCGTCTGCCTGGAATTCGCCGCGTCCATGGGCGCCGTGATCTTTATGGGCGGCGACGATCGCCGCATGGCGCCCCATGCAGAGCTCATGATTCATGACCCGCTGATCCCCCAGGGGGCAGGCGGCTCGGCACTTGCGTTGCAGGAAACCAGCCGGCGTCTCATGCAGACCCGCAAGACCCTCACGCAAATCCTCTCGGACCGCAGCGGCCTCACGCCCAAGCGCATCCAGTCCCTCACTGCAAAAGACACCTACCTTTCGGCCGAGCGCGCCGTCGAGCTCGGCTTTGCCCACGAAATTCTCTCGACCACCAAGGAGGTCGCCCATGTCTAACCTCGCCAGCCGCCTCGCCGCATCTGAGTCCGCATCGTCCACCATCCTCGCCAAGGATCGAACGCTCTCCTGCGACACCCGCCAAACGGGACTCAACAACAACGCACTTGTGATCGGCCCCTCGGGAGCCGGCAAGACCCGAAACGTCCTCAAGCCCAACCTGCTGCAAATGAACGCAAGCTACATCGTGCTCGACACCAAAGGCACGCTCTGTCGCGAAGTGGGACCCGTGCTGGCAGCCCACGGTTACCGCGTGCAATGTCTCAACTTCGCCGACCTCAACACCGTCCCGGCCCTTGCGCCCGGCATCGAGCGCTGCGGCTACAACCCCCTGAGGCACATTCGCCGCAAGGCGGACGGCAGGCCCAACCAGCAGGACATCCTCTCGGTGGCAAAGGCCATCTGCCCCATCGAGGACAACAACCAGCCTTTTTGGGATCATGCGGCGGCAAACCTGCTGTCGTGTCTTATCGCCTACGTCACCGAACAGCTACCCGCCGACGAGCAGACGATCAGCTCGGTCATCAAGCTGATCGAGCACCTGCAGGACGGTGCCACGGGTCGATTGTTTGACGACCTGATCACGACCGACCCCCAAAGCTATGCCCTCTCGCTATGGCGGCGCTACGCCATTACGCAAAATGCCGAGCGCATGCACGCGAGCATCGTCGGCATCCTTGCCGAAAAGGTCATGTGTCTGGGATTCGACGGTGCGGCACAGCTCTATCGTGAGTGCCATCAGGTGGACTTCGCTTCCATGGGACACACCCCCTGCGCCCTGTTTGTAACCGTAAGCGATATTGACCGCAATCTCGATCCGCTGACCGGCCTCTTTATTACGCAAGCGTTTATGGGCCTCATTCGTGAGGCCGATAGGCAGCCCGACGGCAGCCTGCCCGTGCCCGTGCGCTTTATGCTCGATGACTTCGCAAATCTGCAGATCCCCCAGATCGACAACGTGCTCTCGATTATCCGAAGCCGCAACATCTGGGCAACGCTGCTGCTGCAGTCGACCAACCAGCTCGATGCGCTCTATGGCGAGGCACGCGCACGCTCCATCATGGGCAACTGCGACACGCATCTGGTGCTGGCGTTCCAGGATCCCGAGAGTGCCCGGGTGTTTTCCGACCGCGCCGACGCGCTGCCCAGCACGCTCATGGCGACGCCGATCGATCGCTCGTGGCTCTTTGTACGCGGTCGCACTCCCGAACAGGTCGAGCGCTTTAGGCTCGAAGACCATCCGCTCTACGGGGAGCTGCCCGAGGCGCAGCGAGGCCATGCGGAGGCCGAGATCTAGGCGCAGGGTTCTCGCAGCGCGCGACGCCCCGGCGATGCTCCACAAAGGCCGTGCGCCCCGGGACCACGGCAAAGCAAAGGGGCCCGCATCCGATAGGATACGGGCCCCTGACTATAAGGCGCGATGCGTTAACAGCAGCGACTACTTGCGATGCGCGCGATAGAACTCGATGAGCGCCTGGGTCGAAGCGTCCTGCTCGGCCTTGGCGGCATCGTCGTGGAAGGCAGGGGTGATCTGCTTGGCAAGCTGCTTGCCCAGCTCAACACCCCACTGGTCATAGGAGTCGATGCCCCAGACCGTACCCTCGACAAACGTGATGTGCTCGTACAGGGCGATGAGCTCACCGAGTGCGAACGGGGTCAGCGTGTCGCCAAAGATCGAGGTCGTCGGGCGGTTACCCTCAAAGCAACGGGCCGGGACGATCTGCTCGGGCGTGCCCTCGGCACGAACTTCGTCGGCCGTCTTGCCAAAG
>JAIHVJ010000202.1 GCA_022720335.1 Collinsella sp. | reverse complement strand
CGCCAAGTCGCTCGGCTTTCCCACCGTCATCGATGGCAGCAATGCAAGCGATCGCGGTGACTACCGCCCCGGCATGCGTGCGGCAGAAGAGCTCGGCGTACGCTCCCCTCTCATGGAGGTCGGCTTTACCAAGGACGAAGAGCGCGAGCTGCTGCGCGCATGGGGCTATCCCGTTTGGAACCTGCCGGCGGGAGCATGTCTTGCCACCCGCGTCCCCACGGGCGAGGAGCTTACGCGCGAGAAGGTCGATTTGATCCGCACCTGCGAGGACTACCTGCACGATCTTGACCTGGCACAGGTACGCGCGCGCTTGGTCGGCGGCTGCATGCATATCGAGGCCGCACCCGCAGATGTCGCCAAGATTGCCGCGCTCGGCGGCACCGCCGTCGATGCCGAGGGCAAGACCCCGCTGCCCGCCGCCATCGAGTCCGCACTGCGCGGGCTGGGCTGCGACCATATCTCCCCCGAGGTCACCCCCTACATTCACGGCAACATGAACCTTTAGGTTACGCCGTTTTACAAACGGCGTAACTGCTCGGCGCTGCGCGGGCTCCGGACACGGCAATCTGACGTTCAACTTCACGGGCGCGACCAAAAGGTCAGCGCCCGCTTGTTTCACGTCACCTTACCGCACCCGGAGACCGCTCGCTCGCATATGCTCAACCTGCACTGCGTTAACTGACCCGCCAATAAGGGACAGGTTTATTTTGGCAGGTTTTATCTGGGGAAATATCGCGAGGCAGTCGCCCCCCTAGCACCCATCTCACTTCGAGAGACACAAGAGGGGCGACTCGGCTGCATCTACTTCTTCCGATAGCGGCGGTTGCGGCTCGTCGATGAACCCATTACTTCGATGAGTCCTTTATCCGCCATTTTTGGCAGATGGTAGCGGACGGACGAAATTTTGACCCCCGATGCAACCGCTATTTCTCGCGCCGTCATATCCACTTCGGCTCTGAGAGCCTCCAGGATCCTATCCGCTGTCGAAGCTGACGATTCTCTGCTCATATCGATAATCTCAAACGTGTCTTTGCCACATTTTGACAGGACATGTTTATCGACAAGATTCCCGCAGATCAGGCGAATGTCATCCGAATCCCACTTCAGGGCCTCTCGTATTTTTTGAACATCGCATACGCACCCATGCTCCCGCATAAACATGAGCAATGTTTCCTCGCGATCCGTCAGCTCGGTGCCCACATGGCTCTGAATCCACGTGCGGTTTTCAGCAAGCTCCGCCCCGTGCCGGGAAAGCAGCACCGTAAACGAATCGGCCTTAACGATAAATTTCGGCCTTCCAAGCGAACGAGACTCCATCTCGCGAATCATAGCCGGGATACCAGATCCCTGGCTTTCTGCAACGGGCCCCTCGGCATGCTCTAACGGCGTCGCCCCCATTAGGCTCATGAGCTTTGGGTTTCGGCAGCGCGATTCCCCGTCTGCAAGATTGTCCACCGTCTTTCCGCCCCAAAGCCCACCGGGGTTTTTGATCTCTATTCTGTCTGGATAGATATCGACACTCACGGCCTGCCCCACAAACATGGGCGAATATTCTCGATGGATGCAGGCATTTGCCAAGGCCTCGCGCAAAACCTCCTGGGGAACTTCCCAATCATCCCTTCTGCCAGCGCCTTGCACTATCGCCGCTTTGCGCAAGTTTCGTCCAATCGCGGCAAGGGCATCTTCGATGCAAGCCGGAATCGGGCCATCGCACAACTGGCGGTCAATAAACCGGGGTTGCCCGGGTGCAGATTTTTCCACATCGGAATGAACGGCGACATCAATCATGAGTTTGGGATAGAACTGCTGGGGGTAAATTCCCGCCGACAGAAGCCCTGCGAGCTTCACCGCACCATCCTTTGTAGTGATATTGAGTCTGACCAGCTGCTTTTCCAGCGTATCGGCCCCGCGCAAAACGCGGGGGGTCTGCAGCCGGCGATTTGCGATAATAGACCGCACGACATCTGGATCCAAATCCTCGACTGTTGCCTCCGAAACCACCGTGCCGTCTGCATCGCTCGGAAGCAACGCACTCTGCAGCTCATATAGCTCAGCGGGTGACATCTTGATATCTTTATCATCCACGCGCTTGTAGCTACCGTTCTGCACGCCGCGCGCGCCGATATAGCAAGGCTTCGCTTTAAGCTCAAGTTCAAAGATGCGCACCAGAAGCACCTGGAGCCCGTCGACCTCGCCTCGATCAAGCTCGTACCGTGGCGCATGGGTCACCACTGCCGCTGAGCCTCCGTCTCCGATACCCGAAACAAACTGATCGCGCACCCTATCGATAGCAAAGTTAGCCGAAGGAACAAATCCTTCGGCTTCGTTCAGGCCCAAAATAATGAGCCCACCCGCAGTGTTCGCAAAAGCGCTCACTGTCTCCCATACGTCTGCGCTCAATTTATTCGTGCAGGCTTTAACTTCTACCGATGCGTCATCAGTCCCCCGCCTGCGAAGGCGCTCAACGATAAGGCCAAGAGGTTCATCCAGCAGCATTGGCATTCCGTCTCTCTAAAACGATAGATTTATCTCTCTAAAGTATAGTATATCTCTCTAACTTTAGAGAGATAAGCACCTTATTTTAGAGAGACATTTAGAGAGATGTATCGAATTCACTGTTAGATAGCCCAATGTTATCTCTTTAACTGGCTTTCTCTTTAGAGAGACAATTAGAGAGACGAGCGCGACCTCTCTAATCAAGGGCACCACTCTTTAAGGTGCACACTCCCTAACCGTGCCCTAAGTTGCGGTGAAATAGTCCCCCGATTAACCTGCCAAAAAGGGACAGGTTTATTTTGGCGGGTTTTATCTGGGGAAACGCAAAATAGCCCCACATACACAACCACCGCAGCTCCATATGAGGCAAATGAATCAGTAGCGTCTATCCCAAATCTTAAGTATTTGTTCGACAGAACGGCCCTTGCCGGCTCCTGCTAGACTGGTAGATTCCCAACCGTCCATCCAGGAGCCTCAATGTCGCGCAAGCCCGCCTACAAGCAAGCACTTTCCATCGGCACCGCCGTGGTGCTGGGG
>JAIHVJ010000021.1 GCA_022720335.1 Collinsella sp. | reverse complement strand
GGCAACCGCCGGAACCGAGAACTCGCGGGCAGCGGCAACGAGCTCGGAGGTACTGGAGTTAACGGACAGCGCCGTCACCTGCAGGCGATCGGCATGCTGACGGCACACATCGAGCGCCTGGGTGCCGATGGAGCCCGTACAACCTAGGATGGCAACACGGAGGCGTCCATCGGGGCCATACGTCGTCTGGAATGACATTACAGCACGCCTCCGATCATCAGCATCAGCTGCGCGGTGATGCAGCCGAAGATAAGCGAATCGCTACGATCGAGCATACCGCCGTGGCCCGGGATAAGGTTACCGGAATCCTTGACGCCCACACCGCGCTTGATACGCGACTCGATGAGGTCGCCGATAACGCCCAAAATGGACACGACCACGCCGCATAGCAGCGCATAGGGCAGGCTGAGCTTGTAGAAGTGCGTCGCCCACAGGATGAGCCAAATCAAAACCGAGCCCAGGATGCCGCCGACAAACCCCTCCCAGCTCTTTTTGGGAGAGATCTTGGGAACCATCTTGTGTTTGCCGATACGGCTACCCACGATGTAGGCAAACGAATCGGAGACCCAAAGGGACGCGCAAACGCCCACCGAAAGCAGGGCGCCGGCAAAACCGGGCACGGCATCGCGCAGCAGCACGATAGCCGACAGCATAAAGCCAGTGTAGATGGGACCCATGAGCGTCACGGCCACATCAGAGATGCGGGTACGCGGCGACCAGACATACCAAATACCCACAGCGAGCATCAGGGCAAAAAGCAGGGCATTCAGCAGCATCGAATCGCCCAACGCCGACAGCGGAAAGAGTACGGCGGCAGCGATACCCATGCGCTCGTTAGCCATCTTGCCATCGAGCCTCGTCATACGGAAAAACTCATAGCAGCACAGACCGCTCATGACAGAAACAAAGATGGCCGTGGGCACAATACCCAAAACCAAGCACAAGATAAAGACAACGGCGTAGACGATACCGGCAGCGGCACGGGTAATAAAGCCCGCCAGCCACGAACCGGTGCCGCTCTTCGCTGCAGGCGCTCCCGCAGTGGCAGCTTTGCGCGCAGGCGTCTTGGGAGCAATTGCCTTGGGACGATCGGACACGATTAAGCCTCCTCGGTCTTGCTCAGACCACCAAACCTACGGTCACGGCCCTGATAGGCCAAAATGGCGTCGACAAGGCCCCAACGATCAAAGTCGGGCCAATAGGTATCGGTGACGTAGAATTCGGAATAAGCCACCTGCCACAGCAGATAGTTCGAAAGGCGCAGCTCACCAGAAGTGCGAATCACAAGCTCAGGATCGGGAAGGCCAGCGGTATAGAGGTGGGAAGCCACCATGTCGTCATCAATTGCGCCAGGATCGATCTTACCGGCGGCAGCGTCGAGTGCGATCTGACGGACAGCGCGGGTAATCTCGGCACGCGCGCCGTAGTTGACGGCAAGCGCCAGCGTCATGCCGGTGTGATTGGCGCACTCGGAAAGACCTCGCTCAAAGACATCGCGGGTCTTCTTAGGCAGTGCGGAAATATCGCCCAAAAAGACAACGCGAACGTTTTCGCGCTTAAGCAGCGGCAACTCATCGATAAACGTCTTGGCAAACAAATGCATCAAAACGTTGACCTCGTGCTGCGGACGATTCCAGTTTTCGGTGGAAAACGCATAGGCCGAAAGGACGTCGACACCCAAGCGCACGCATGCGGTAATGATCTCGCGCAGGGAGACGATACCCGCCTTGTGGCCCTCGGTGCGTGCAAGACCGCGCGACGTGGCCCAACGACCGTTACCGTCCATGATGCACGAGATATGGTGCGGAATGTTATTAAGGTCAAGGTCGGAAAAACCGACGCCCGCAGGGGCGTCGGCAAAGTACTCGACCAGTTTATGCTCGTCGTATTGCACCTTAGATCTCCATGACCTCGGCTTCTTTTTCCTTCAGAAGCTCCTCGACCTTGGCGACATACTCATCAGTGTGCTTCTGGACCTTGGCCTGCTCGCGACGGACATCGTCCTCGGTGAGCTCCTCATCGCGCTCGAGCTTGTTGTTGAAGTCGCGACGGATGTTACGGATAGACACCTTGGCCTGCTCGGCGTACTCGCGGCACTCCTTGACGAGCTCGCGACGGCGCTCCTCAGTGGGAGCCGGGAACGGAAGACGAACGACGGTGCCATCGGAGTTGGGGGTAATACCCAGATCGGAAGCGCCGATGGCCTTGACGATAGCATTGATGAGTGCCTTGTCCCACGGCTCGATGAGCAGCATGTGGGCCTCGGGGGTCTTGACGGCGGCAACCTGCGTGACCGGCGTGGGAACACCGTAATAATCGACGGTGATGTCGGACAGAATGTTGGCATTGGCGCGGCCGGTACGGACCTTGGAGAAGTTATGCTTGAGGGACTCGAGCGACTTGTCCATATGGGCGGTGATGTTCTCTGCCATGCTTAATCCTCCTGATAGACGAGCGTGCCGACGGGCTCACCCGAAAGCGCGCGCTTGACGGTGTCCTCGCCATCGATGTTGAGGACCAAAATCGGCATACGGTTATCCTGGCACAGTGCCGTAGCCGTGGAATCCATAACCTGCAGACCGCGGACAAGAACCTCGTGGTAGGTAATCTTGTCAAAACGGACAGCATCGGCGCACTTGACGGGATCTTTGTCGTAGATGCCGTCAACCTTGGTGGCTTTAATCAGAATCTCGGCGCCGATCTCGCACGCACGAAGAGCCGCGGCGGTGTCGGTCGTAAAGTACGGATTGCCCGAACCGGCAGCAAAAATAACGACGTTGCCCTTGGAAAGGTGGTTGATGGCGCGACGGCGAATATAGGGCTCGCAGATCTCGTTCATCTGGATAGCGCTCATCACGCGGCAGGGAACATCGTTATGCTCGAAGGCATCCTGCAGGGCGAGCGCGTTCATAACGGTTGCCAGCATGCCCATGTAGTCGGCCTGAGCACGCTCCATGCCACCGGCAGCGCCTGCCATGCCGCGGAAAATATTGCCGCCGCCGACAACGACGCCGACCTCATGGCCAACGGCGAGCAGCTCCTTGACCTGCTTAGCAAGATGGTCGGTAACCTTGGGGTCGATGCCATATTGGCCGTCGCCCATCAGCGCTTCGCCGGAAAGCTTAAGAAGCACGCGTTTATATCGGATGTCGGACAAAGCGATCCTCCTTTAGATTGAACTCTCAACATTCTATCAAAGGCTCTAAGAAGAGCCATGAAAAAGCAGGCTGTGAGTAAAACCCACAGCCTGCTCATTACCAGCTACAAGAGCTTATTTACTCGCCACGGACCAGACGGTCAAAGGCAACGACGGTAATGGTGTCGCCGAGCTCCTTGGAGACCTGCTCAGCGTACTTCTTGATGGTGAGGGAGCTGTCCTTGATGAACTCCTGCTCGGTGAGCACGGACTGCTTGTAGAACTTCTCCAGACGGCCGACAGCCATCTTCTCCTGGATAGCCTCGGGCTTACCGGACTCGGCAGCCTGAGCCATGTAGATCTGCTTCTCGTGCTCGACGGTCTCGGCCGGAACCTGATCGCGGGTAGCGCAGATCGGGGCGACGGCGGCAACCTGAAGAGCAACGTCGTGAGCGAAGGTCTTGAAGGATTCAGCCTGAGCGGTCTCAGCCTTCTCGAAGGCGAACTCGACGAGGACGCCGATCTTACCACCCATGTGGATGTAAGAAGCGAGCGCGCCGTTCTCAGCCTTGCGGGCAGCGAAGCGGGAGATCTTCATGTTCTCGCCCATGATGTGAATCATCTCGGTGAGCTCGGAGGAAACGGTCTCCTCGCCCATCGGCTTCTCGAGCAGAGCGTCGACGTCAGCAGGCTCGGTGGTAGCGACAACCTCAGCGACCTTGGAAGCAAAGCCGGTGAACTTGGCGTTAGAGCCAACGAAGTCGGTCTCGCAGGAGAGCTCGAGCAGAGCGCCGGTCTTGCCATCCTCGGAGACGAACGCGGCGACAGCGCCCTCGTTGGTCTCACGGCCAGCCTTCTTGGCAGCCTTGGCAAGGCCGTTCTTACGCAGAACGTCGACAGCGGCGTCCATGTCGCCGTCAGCCTCGACGAGAGCCTTCTTGCACTCCATCATCGGGGAGTCGGTCATCTCGCGGAGCTGCTTGACCATAGCGGCGGTAATCTGGGCCATTGTGGTTCCTTTCAAAGAGATGAAAAAGAATTAACTAAGACTGATTTACTCGGCCTTGGGCTCAGCGGCCATCTCGGCCTCGGAGACCTGCTCCTTACCAGAGCCAGCGAGGCAGGCGTCAGCCATGAGCTCGCACATAAGGGTGACAGCGGAGATAGCGTCATCGTTGCAGGGGATGCCGTACTCGACCTCGTCGGGATCGGAGTTGGTGTCGATCAGGGCGACGACGGGGATGTTCAGGCGCTGAGCCTCCTTGATGGCGTTCTCCTCGCGCTTGGTGTCGATGACGAAGAGAGCCTGGGGCAGACCCTTCATGTCGCGGGCGCCACCGAGGTTGGTCTGGAGCTTGGTGAGCTCCTTGCCGAGAACAGCCTGCTCCTTCTTGGGCAGAACAGCCATGCGGCCGTCCTCGACCATGGCCTCGAGCTCCTCCATGCGGTTGATGCGGGAGCGGATGGTGACGAAGTTGGTCAGCATACCGCCGAGCCAACGCTGGTTGATGTAAGGCATGTTGGCGCGCTCAGCAGCGTTCTTGACGGCCTCCTGAGCCTGCTTCTTGGTGCCGACGAACAGCACGTTGCCACCCTTGGCGACGTTCTTGACGAAGGTGTAGGCCTGGTCGGCGTCGAGGATGGTCTGCTTGAGGTCGAGGATGTAGATGCCGTTGCGCTCACCGAAGATGAACGGCTTCATCTTGGGGTTCCAGCGACGGGTCTGGTGACCGAAGTGGCAGCCGGCCTCGAGCAGGGTGCGGATATTAATCTTGGTAGCCATGTTAAACCTCCTGTGGTTTGCCTCCGCGCGGGGTCATCCTCCAAAACCAACCCGGACATGTGCTACCAAAGCCCGGGCACCACGGTATGAAGTAGCCGCGCGTGCGTGATAAAAACATGTTGCCGTGAAGCAACCCGATGAATGATAGCAGGAATGCCTCTTCCTGCCAACCCGCAATCAAAACCACACACCTGAGTGCGGCGCGGGACGTCCCAGCCACTATTCGCCGCGGGGATGGGCTTGAGCCACGGCACGTTTAAGCCGATCGGGTGTGAGATGCGTGTAGATCTGCGTCGTGGACAGGCTCGCATGACCTAGCAGCTCTTGAACCGAGCGCAGGTCCGCACCGCCCTCGAGCAAGTCGGTCGCAAAGGTATGGCGCATCGCATGCGGGGCGATGTCAGCCGGAATGCCGGCGAGCGTCGCCAGCGTATGGAACCGCCGCCGGAGCATCGCGGCGCTCATGCGATTGCCGCGCGCCGATATAAGCAGCGGATGCGGCCCGGTAGCGAGGTCGCGGCGCTTTGCCCGAGCGAGCAACTCCGGCCTCCCCTCTTCAATATAGAGACGCGTCACATCGAGCGCACGACGATACAGAGGGACGATACGCTCCTTGCTCCCCTTGCCCCACAGGCGCAGCGTGCGCTCGGACCATGAGATGGATTCCACATTGAGCGCCGCAAGCTCTGAGATGCGGGCACCCGAGGCATAGAGCAACTCGAGCATCGCCGCATCGCGCAGTCCCGCGGGTGTTGAGGTATCAGGCGTCTTGAGCAGCGCCTCGACCTGCTGGGTCGTAAGGACGCCCGGCAGGTCACGCGGCAGCTTGGGCGACGCGATCGCCGAGACCGCATCGCCCTCGACAATCCCCTCGGCAGCCATCCAGCGATAGAGAGATCGGATAGCCGACAGGTGCGCCGCAAGCGTTCGGGGAGCCACCTGCTCACGCGAAAGCTCGGCAAGATAGCGACGAATGGTGCGCACGTCGGCAGCGAAAGCATCAATATCCTCGCGCTCGCACCAGGCAGCAAAGCGCTCCAGTCTCGAGCCATAGGCCGTCACCGTGTTGGGAGAAAGCCCCTCAACGCGTGCGATATAGGCGATAAAAGAGTCGACGGTGTCGTACAGGTCAAAGGCTATGACCGGTCGCCTCCAAACAAGTCGGAACGCGTGGCCAAGTAGGCATCGAGGGCCTCGAGTGCACGGTCCGCATAGGCCTGATAGCGGTCGCGCTTGCTGCGGCGCTTACCGTCCTCGAGCGGCGACACCAGGCCAAAGTTGACATGCATGGGCTGATAGCCCACGGTGGCAGGATCGGTCGCATAGCCCACGAGCGCACCCAGGGCGCCCACGCGGGGCAACTCGACGGAATCGGCGCCGATAGCCTCTGCATAGGTGTTGAGCGCCGCGAGCAGACCGGTCGCCACGGCTTCCATGTACCCCTCGGTGCCGGTGATCTGACCGGCCAGGCGCACGCCGGTACCGGGCACGGCAAAGGTGCCATCGAGCACGTGCGGGGCGTCGACAAAGGTATTGCGGTGCATGACACCGTAGCGGAAGAAATCAGCGTTCTCCAGGCCCGGCACCATATGGAAGACGCGCTTCTGCTCGCCAAAGGTCAGGTTGGTCTGGAAGCCCACCAGGTTATAGGCGGTCTTCTCCTTGTTCTCGGCACGCAGCTGAATCGCCGCCCAAGGGCGACGTCCGGTACGCGGGTCGGTGAGGCCGACGGGCTTCATGGCGCCAAAGCGAATGGCGTCCTTGCCGGTGCGCGCAACCTCCTCGGCAGGCTGGCAGGCCTGGAACAGATAACCGCCCTCAAAGTCCTTGAGCACCACGCGGTCGGCCGTGGTGAGCGCCTCGATAAAGGCCTCGTACTCCTCCTTGTTGAGCGGAGCGTTGAGATAGTCGCCGCTCCCCTGCTCCTCGTAGCGCGACTGAGAGAACAGCACGTCCATATCGAGCGTGGAGGCATCAACGATAGGCGCCGCGGCATCGAAGAACGCAAGGGCGTCGCCACCGACGAGCTTCATGACCTCTTCGCTCAGCGCCGGTGAGCACAGCGGGCCCGCGGCAATGACCACGTGGCCCTCGGGAATCTGCGTGACCTCGCCGTGCACGACCTCGATATTGGGACGGGCGGCAACCTCGGCCTCGACAAGCTCGGAAAACTTGACGCGGTCGACCGCCAGGGCACCGCCGGCGGGAACAGCCGCGCGATGGGCGCAATCGAGCAGGACTGAACCCATGCGCTCAAGCTCGGCCTTCAGCAAACCAGCCGCGGAATCCGGACGAGTCGACTTAAACGAATTGGAGCAGACGAGCTCTGCCAGGTGATCGGTATGGTGGGCCGGGGAGCTCACCTGGGGGCGCATCTCGCACAGCTTTACGGCAAACCCACGGTCTGCCAGCTGGATTGCGCATTCCGAACCCGCCAGACCGCCACCGATAACTGTCACCTGATCGAACTGCATCTGCAAACACCTTTCTAATTGACACGTTTTCCATTGTGACCGAAGGGTGTCTGGGCGTGAAGGGCAAACTTGGAGGGCGCATACCTTCCATCCATCATGCGCTCGATAAGGCCCTCGAGTTCAAGCGAACCCAAGAGTTTGAGTACACCGACAGCATCGAGCGAGACGAGCGCCGCGATGTCGTCGACCTTGAGCGGAGAGGCGATGAGCGCATGCATCACGGTCTGCTGCGTTGAATCCAGGTCGGCAATGCCGGGAGCATCGGGGCGCGAGTAGCGCAGGGTTCCGTAGATGCGTGAGATAGCCATCTCGATAGATTCCTCGTCGACGATGCAGCAGGCACCGTTCGCAATGAGGTAATTCGTGCCACGCGACTCGGGCGATAGGATCGACCCCGGCACGGCAAGAAGTTCGCGCCCCAAATCCATAGCAGCCTCGGCTGTAGAAAACGTCCCAGAAGGCATACCCGCCTCGGATACAAAGAGGGCTTGCGACAGGGCCGCGATCACGCGATTGCGGCGCGGAAAAGCAAACTTGCGCGGACCCATGCCCCACGGAGAGATCGACACGACCGCGCCGCCCGTATCAAGCGTGCGCGTAATAAGCCCCGCGCTCGAACGCGGATAGACCACGTCGGCGCCCGTCCCCAGCACCACGACGTGTTTGCCGCCGGCGTTGACCGCAGCCCAACCCGAGGCCTGGTCACAACCGACCGCGCCGCCCGATACAACCGTCACGCCCGCATCAACCGCCACTTTTGCCGCAAGCTCTGCCACGGCAAGACCATACGGCGAGGCCTTGCGCGCGCCGATGATGGAGAGCGCGGGCGTCGAAAGCGCCTCGGGGTTGCCGCGCACATAGAGCGTCTGGGGTACATCAGAAAGCTCCAAAACGGTCTCGGGATACAACGTATCACCTGGATGCAGCTCGAAGGTCCCCTCGGCCATCATTGGTCCCTCCTTCCCTGGTACATCGCCGCCTCGAGCACGTGGTCCTGCGTCACTTGTTCGCTCTCGGCGACATCTGCGATCGTGCGCGCAATGCGAACCAGGCGCACGATGCCGCGCCCTGTGAGATGTGTGCGTTTGGACAGACCGAGCACACACTTCTCCGCCGCATCATCGAGCTCAAAGGTCGAAACGACGCCGTCAATGGACCGTGTCTCGTCATCCTCGGCCTCGGCATCCGCATCGTCCATACGGGACTCGCGCCAGGCGCGAAAGGCGCGACCGCGCACAACGTAGTCACGTAACTCGGCCGACGACATACCCTCCGCGCCCTCGATAATCACCTGGGGGTCGGGACGGGTCACATCGATCATCATGTCGATACGGTCGGCCAAAGGACCGCGCAGCTTTGCCCGATAGCGCTCCACCATCGCCGCCGAGCAGCGACACGGCACCTCGCGATCGCCCAAAAAGCCGCAGGGGCAGGGATTGCTCGCAGCCAGCAGTTGAAAGCGAGACGGGAAGGTAAAGGCCCCGTCGACGCGTACGATCCTCACATAGCCACGTTCGATGGGCTGACGCAGCGTCTGCAGCACACCCGTGGGAAACTCGGCAAGCTCGTCCAAAAAGAGCACACCGCCATGAGCAAGGCTGATCTCACCCGGGTGCACCGGGCGCCCACCGCCGATAAGGCCTGCGGTCGAAATACTGTGATGGGGACTGCGGAAGGGCCGGTGCCCCGCCAACAAGCCATCAATGTTCTCACCCAAAACCGAATGGATGCACAGCGCCTCCTGTTGATCCTCAACAGAAAGCTCGGGCAGGATGCCGGTCATACGACGTGCGAGCATAGTCTTGCCCGATCCCGGGGACCCAATCATGAGCAAGCCGAGTTCTCCTGCCGCCGCAAGCGCCATGCCGCGTTTGGCAACCTCCTGCCCCAGCACGTCGGCATAGTCGAGCTCGGGCTCAAAGGTCGCCTCAGGCCCTTCAGAATCCAGGTAGTGCCGCGCGGCATCGCCCATACCATGAGCAAGCTGAGACAAATGATCGATAAAGCCGCAATCCACGCCCGCGAGTGGCACATGCTGGTCTGACCTGCCGGCGATAAAAGACAGCCCCATGTCGCGAGCCAGCAGTTGAAACGCCACCTCGCCCTTGACGGGAAGCACCGTACCGTCCAAGCCGAGCTCGCCGGCGATAAGGCAGCGATCGAGGTTGTCACGGGGAATCTGACCATCGGCTGCCAGAACCGCGATGGCGACAGGCAGATCAAAGCCGCTACCGGTCTTGCGAATATCGCCGGGCGCCAGGTTGACCGTAATGCCCGAGCGTGGGATCTCGAACCCGGCGGAGCGCATCGCGCAGCGAATACGACCGCGCGACTCCATCACCTCCATACTCGGAATGCCGAGCATTTGGATGCCCGGAACGCCGCCGGCAAGCGAGACCTCGACCGTGACGTGAATCGCCTCGACGCCGCGGATGCAGGCCGCGTGAACGGCAAACGTCTCGAACGCCATCACGAAACCTGCCAATCGAACGCGTTGTACTGGTGCTCGATCTCGGCGATATGCCCGCCGCGAATGGTGACACCCACAGCATCGAAGCGAATCGCCTTGAGCGGATAATGCTCCATGAGATAGCAACTTGCGATGCGGCGATAGCGGCGTTGCTTTTGGGCGTCCACAGCCTCCTCGGGAAAGACCCGCGTGTTGCAATCCAGTGCGACGCGTCTGGTCTTGACCTCGGCCATCACCACGACATCGTCGAGCTCGTCGAGCAGCACCAGATCGGCCTCGCCCTCGGTGCAACGATAACCCTGCTCCAGCAAGGTGTAGCCGCGCTCGTTAAAGTAGTCGATGGTGATCAATTCGCCCAGCATGCCCAGCTCGCGGGGACTGAGTCCCTTGATAAACTCGGGCGTCATCGCCCCGCAGTCGAGCTCGCCGTTTTCCCAACGCTCCTTGAGCTGCTGCGTCTTGCTCTTTTTGCTTGCGGCACTCATGGGGTCTCCTTTCCCGCACACTGCATTGCCCCGATGATGAGGGCACCTTTCATGCGGGTAAGTACCGGAAGCAAACCAAAAGCTGACCAAATGCCGTCCAAAAACGGGCCGCGCGCAACAATAGCGTTGCACACGGCCCCTACCAGCAGGTTTATAGAACCCTTAAGGTCCCCGTCTCCACAATTGACCTAGAAAAGGCGCTCAGTCTGCAGAAAGTTTCCGCAAAAGCTCACGCGGTGCAGCGGACAAAGTCCATGTTTGCGAATGGCCTCGATATGCTCGGGGCTCGCATAGCCCTTCGACTCGGCCAGATGGTACTCGGGGTACTCGGCGTCGTACTCGACCATCATCTCGTCACGCGTGACCTTGGCCATGATGGACGCGGCGGCGATACAGGCGATTTTGGCATCGCCCTTCACCACGTCGCGCTCGTTGGGAACGGCGCCCAGGGGGTTACCGTCCATAAGCACACAATCGGGTTCGAGCCCCGTATCGGCCACGGCGCCCGCGACGGCGGTACGGATAGCACGGGCCATGCCCATCTCATCGATATCCGCAGGAGCGATATGGCAAAAGCCGATGGCAGTCGCCACCTCGGCTATCTTCACCGAGAGCAGCTCGCGGCGCGCGGGCGTGAGCTTTTTGGAATCGTTGATGCCCCAGATGCGCGGCTCCATCGGAAGACACACGGCACACACGGTCAAGGGACCCGCTACCGAGCCACGGCCCACCTCGTCGACGCCCACGACCACACCATCACCGCCGAGCTCATGCATAAGCTGATACATGCCGTTGACGCGCTCGCGCTCGGCAAGCTCTTTGGCATGGCGTTTGAGGGCACGCTCGCAAGCCTTGATCACCTGCTGGCGCGGGTCCTCGCGATAATGCTCCACGAGGGCGGGAATCTCCTCAAACGTAGCGCTCGCCAACTCACCGGCAACCTGCGATGCCGAAACCGAGCTCGTCATATTGGCCATACCAGGCCCTCCTTGCATGCAAATCAGATAAAAAGAAGGGCCACCCGAAGGTGACCCTTGTGTCCAAACGAGTGGACAGGCGCTGCGATCTTCTTAGCGCTTCTCGGGGATGCGAGCAGCCTTGCCCACCTTGTCGCGGAGGTAGTACAGCTTGGCGCGACGGACGCGACCATGACGAACGACCTCGAGCTTGGCGATCTTGGGGCTGTGAAGCGGGAAGGTACGCTCAACACCGACACCGAAGGACATCTTGCGGACGGTGAAGGTCTCGCGGGCACCGGCGCCGGCCATGCGGATGACGTCGCCCTGGAAGACCTGGATGCGCTCGCGGTCGCCTTCCTTAATGCGGTAGTGAACCTTGACGTTGTCGGCGACGCGAACCTGAGGAATGTCCTCGCGGATCTGCTGACGCTCGATTGCGCGGATGTAATCCATGTGCAATTCCTTACTCTTCTAGAGGTGCCGTACCACCTTGGCCGGCACGTAGTTGAACAAACGTATTCGAGTATACACGCGCGGGTTTCTGCTGCAAGAACATTTTTTTACGCAGACAAAAAGACAAAACCCGCACATGATAACCGCCCGCCTCACGAACGAGACGGGCGGCATGAAGGGGGCTACGCTAGGCGTCTAAACCCAAAACGTTAGGCGGAACGCTTGGCCTCGAGCTTGGCCTGAGCGGCAGCCAGGCGTGCGAGGGGCACACGGTAGGGCGAGCAGGACACGTAGTCCACGTCGGCCACGTTAAACAGGCCCTTGATGGACTTGGGGTCGCCGCCGTGCTCGCCGCACACGCCAAAGTGCATGTCGGGGTTGGTGGCGCGGCCCTTCTCGACAGCCATGCGCACCAGTTCGAGTACTGCCGTGTCGATGGTCTCGAAGGGATTGTCCTTCAAGATCTTCTTGTGCATGTACAGCGGGATGAACTTGGCCTCGGCATCGTCGCGGGAAAAGCCGAAGGTCGTCTGGGTGAGGTCGTTGGTGCCAAAGCAGAAGAAGTCTGCGTGATGGGCGATCTCGTCAGCGACCATGCAGGCGCGCGGCAGCTCGAGCATCGTGCCCACGGGAATATTGAGCTCGACGCCCTCCTCGGCGGAAACCTCAGCGATTACGCGCTCGATAACCTCGCGGGTCTGGACATGCTCGGCCGTGATGGAGACGAGCGGAACCATGATCTCGGGACGCGGATCGACGCCCTCCTTGATGAGGCGAGCAGCAGCCGTGGCGACGGCGCGGACCTGCATGAGCGGCAGATCGCTAAAGACGACGGACAGGCGCACGCCGCGTAGGCCGAGCATCGGGTTGGACTCGACCATGCCGTCGATACGACGCAGGCGGGCGCGCAGGACGGCAAGCTCTTCCTCGCTGGCGCCGGCGGCTTCCTTCTTGGTGATGGCGACCTCGAGGTCGCGAGGATTATCCAGGAACTCATGAAGCGGCGGATCGAGCAGGCGGACGACCACATCGCGACCGGACATGGTCTTGAACATCGCCAGGAAGTCCTCGGTCTGAACCTTGAGCAGGTCGGCCAGGGCCTGCTGCTTCACGGCCTCATCGTCAGACAGGATAAAGCTCTGGATGATGTTCTTGCGGTCGCCCAGGAACATGTGCTCGGTGCGGCACAGGCCGATGGCCTCGGCGCCAAACTCGAGCGCGAGCGCGGCATCCTCGGGGTTGTCGGCATTAACGCGCACATGGTTGGCATGGCCACCGGTCTCGTCCAGGCGAATCTCGTCGGCCCAGGATAGGATGGTGTCCAGATCGCCGGTGAGCTCGGCGGAGACCAGGTCAACGGCGCCGTCGACGACGATACCCTGGGTGCCGTCGATGGAGATAACGTCGCCCTCGTGCAGCACGCGGTCGCTGCCCTCGATGCGCACGACCTTCTCGGCCGCGTCGATATGGAAGCGCTCGACACCGCAGACGCAGGGCGTACCCATGCCGCGGGCGATAACGGCGGCATGGCTCGTCTTGCCACCGTGGCTCGTCAGGATGCCCTCGGCGGCAACCATGCCCTTCAGGTCATCGGGGTTGGTCTCCCAGCGAACCAGAATGACCTTGTGGCCCTCGTTGGCGCGCGCGACGGCGTCGTCGCTCGAGAACACGACCTCGCCCACGGCGGCACCGGGGCTGGCGTTCAGACCGCTGGCCAGCGTCTCGTACTTCTTGGAGGCGTCAAACTGCGGGTGCAGGAGTTGGTCGAGCTGCGCGGGATCGATGCGGCTCACGGCCTCCTCGCGGGTGATCAGGCCCTCCTCGACCATTTCGATAGCGATGCGCAGGGCGGCGGTGGCGGTGCGCTTGCCCACGCGGGTCTGGAGCATCCAGAGCTTGCCCTGCTCGATGGTGAACTCGATATCGCACATATCGCGATAATGATCCTCGAGCGTCAGGAACACGCGCTCGAGCTCCTCACCTGCGGACTCGAGGCCCGGGGTGGTCTTGAGGTCGGCGATAGGCTCGGTGTTGCGGATACCGGCGACGACGTCCTCGCCCTGAGCATTAACCAAAAAGTCACCGTAGAACTCCTTGGTGCCGTCGGCCGGATTACGCGTAAAGGCGACGCCGGTCGCAGAGGTCTCGCCCTTGTTGCCAAAGGCCATGGCCTGCACGTTGACGGCGGTGCCGAGGTCGTCGGAAATGCCATGCTGCTTGCGGTAGATGCAGGCACGCTCGTTCATCCAGCTGCCAAAGACGGCCTGAATTGCAAGGCGTAGCTGAAGCTCCGGGTCGTGCGGGAAAACGGGCTTGCCGTCAGCGACCTCGAGCTCGGGATACAGGGAGGCATCGACGTTCTCGGAGAAGATGCCCTTAAAGGTCTCGACGAGTTCCTGCAGGTCCTCGGCCGAAAGCTCGGAATCGATGCGAACGCCGGCGACCAGACGGGCCTGGGTCAGGGCGTTCTCGAACAGGTCGGCGTCGACGCCCATGACGACGTTGGAGAACATCTGGATAAAGCGGCGATAGCTGTCCCAAGCAAAGCGCGGGTTCTGCGTCTGGGCGATGAGGCCCAGGACGGAATCGTCGTTGAGGCCCAGATTGAGGACCGTGTCCATCATGCCGGGCATGGAGAACGGAGCGCCAGAGCGCACCGAGACGAGCAGCGGATCGTTGGCATCTCCGAGCTTCTTGCCGCAGCGGGCTTCGAGGTCGGCCTCGGCGGCAACGATCTCGTCAAGCGCGCCGGCAGGCCAAACATTGCCGGCACCGGAGTACTCAACGCAGGTCTGGCAGGTAATGGTAAAGCCACCGGGGACCGGCAGGCCGATACGGCTCATCTCGGCAAGGTTAGCGCCCTTGCCGCCAAGCACAAAGTTCATAGACTTGTCGCCCTCGGTGACACAAGTGCCCTGGGCGTCGGTTCCAAAACGGTAAACCCTCTTGCAATCGCTCACGATACTTCCCCTTCTATGTGTTCGCACACACGACCGTGGTAACGAATCGACCCGCCGGATGCGGACCGTGAGGGAACTATACGGCGGGTTTTGGGCGGGCTTGAGCAGAGGCTGCGCGGTTTGGTAAACGTGCTAAAACTGGCGGTAAACGGTAGGTAAAGGTGGTTACCTTATGAAGATACCAGTACAACGTAGTCGCAGGTCAAAAGCGGTATAAACTGCTAAAACGCTTTAGCAAAAAGCTGTAATTATTGGAATGGAATCTCTTAAACTACGCAATAGCCAAGAAAGACAAAATCTATCAGAAGTATTTGTCCCAGGGATTTTGGTCAGAGTAGCTAATTTGGGACGGGGCTATTTTAGCCACCCCGGCAGATAGCGCGAATGCTTTGGCGGAGTAACGGCCGGGGTAGCTAAAAAAGCCCCATTACAGTTTGAGTCGTCCGAAAGGGCGGCTCCTTACTAGTTCTGGTAATACGATTGAGCCGTACCGATGGTCGCTGGCCGACCGCGACCGCGACGCGGCCTCCACCCGAGACCCCCATCTCGACACATAGCCCGTCATCCGACGAAAGCGCGCAGGTCGTCCTGTATAGGTGAGTCCTAGGCCCTTTCGACACCACCTATATTGCGAATCAGCACCGCCGCTCACCCGACCGAATATTGCCGTTCGGCACCGCCATTAAATGCCTTC
>JAIHVJ010000201.1 GCA_022720335.1 Collinsella sp. | reverse complement strand
CATATTATTGATGACGTCGACAGGCGGGGTGGTTCCCCGCGTACGTGCCATCTGAGTAACCGAGGGGAGGGCGCACATGGGAATGACGGGTGCATACGAGCGCAATCTCGATGCAAAAGGTCGTCTATCCCTGCCTGCACCCCTTCGCGAGGAGCTTGGAGAGCACGTTCGCGTGTTCAAAGCCCTGGATGTCGATGCTCTGTACGTGTTCTCTGCCGAGGCCTTCGATAAGTGGGTCGAAGGACTCTTCGCGGGTCGTGAGGGCCACGAGGGTTTTAACCCGCGTGACATCAACGACCAGAAGCTCATGAGGGCGATCAACAAGCGCACCACGTCGATGGACGTGGACAGCGCCGGTCGTATCGGTCTTTCCGAGTCTCTCCGCAAGCAGGCGAACCTCGACCGCGAGGTCACGGTTGTGGGCAACTACGACCACCTTGAGGTTTGGGATCGCGCCGCGGCCGATGAGGACGATGACGATGAGGCCCTGCTGGACCTCTTCTTCTCGTAAGGGCAAGGCACGGGTAACGGATGGAGCGTGGGATCTTGACACAAGAATATCGGCATGAACCTGTCATGCTCGGCGAAGTGCTTGAGTCGCTGCGGCTAAAGAGCGGCTCCGTTGTCTGCGATTGCACCCTTGGCGGTGCCGGCCATTCGGTAAAGATGGCCGCGCAGGTGGGGGAGACGGGCCTTTTGCTCGGCGTCGATCAGGACGACATGGCCCTCGAGGCCGCTGGTGCCCGTCTGGACCGCGAGGTTCCCGGCGTTCCGCACCAGCTGCTGAAGGGCAACTTCGGCGACTTGGACGAGCTGCTTTGCTCGGCCGAGGTGCCCGGGGTCGATGGCTTCCTGTTCGATTTGGGCGTTTCGTCACCGCAACTCGATATCCCTGGCAGGGGCTTTTCGTATAACGAGGACGCCCCATTGGACATGCGGATGGATCCGGGTAATAACACCTTAAACGCAGCTGAGGTCATCAACACCTATAACGAACACGACCTCGCCCGGATTCTACGCGTCTACGGAGAAGAGAAGTTCGCCTCGCAGATTGCGCGCGAGATCGTGCGCCGCCGCGAGCAAGAACCGATCGAAACCACCGGCCAATTTGTCGAGATCATCAAGGCGGGTATCCCGGCTGCCGCTCGTCGGCATGGCGGACACCCGGCCAAGAAAAGTTTCCAGGCCATTCGCATCGAGGTCAATCACGAGCTCGATGTGCTCGAACGAGGGCTTGATGCCGCCACCAGGTGGCTCAACCCGGGCGGACGTATCTGCGTCATCTCGTATCACTCGCTCGAGGACCGTATCGTAAAGAACCACTTTAAGGAGATGAGCCAGGGGTGCACGTGTCCGCCGGAGATTCCGGTGTGCGTGTGCGGCAACGTGCCGATACTCAAGGTCATCACCCGCAAACCCTTGGTTGCCCAGCCTGATGAGGTTGAGCGCAACCCTCGGGCGAGATCAGCCAAAATCCGCGTGGCGCAGCGTCTGTAGGCGCGACCGCGCGATATTGGACCTCCCGCTCGCACCATAAACGAAGCTTAAACACACTACCAACGTACTCGGGATGGGAGGCGGCATATCATGGGCTACAACACTTCAAGCGCAGCACTCGCCTATGATATGAACGCCATGCCCGCCTATCGTGAGACGCCGCAGGCCCCCGTTGCTCCCCGTGAGCAGCGCGCGCCGCGCTTTGATGTCTACACGGGCGCGGGCCGTCAGGCAAACCAGGCGGTAAGCCCGGTTTTCATGAGCGTTCTTAAAACGTTTTGCATCATTGCGGCTATCTTCATGACGATCGGCGTCGCCCGCGTGGCGCTCGCCGGCGTTACGGCCCAGGTGCTCAACAGCAACGCCGAGCTTACCAGCACGCTCGAAAAGGCGACCGATGAGAGCTCCGACCTGGAGGTCATGCATTCGGTCTATGGCGCCGACACGCGCATTCGCGACCTTGCGGGCGCTTATGGCATGGTGGAGCCCAGCGAGAGCGTTACACTTGACTTTTCGCAGGATGCAGCCGCGGGCGCCAACGCGACCGCGACCGCTCAGTAGCAAGACGGTAGCTGAGTATGACAAATGACTATCGCCGCGGTTCCGATGGGGGCCGCGGTTCTGGACGTCCCTCGTCGCGGGGACGTTCTGGTTATCAAGGAACGGGTCGGCAATCTTACAACGCCGGGCAGTCCCGTGGCAACGACCCGGCGTCGCGACTTCGCGGCTCGGACGGCCCTCAAATGCATAACACCAGGTCGCGCAAGAGTTCGTCGACCGAATGGCTCACAGGCACGCCTCTGCCTCGCCGCAAAGCCATCATGGGCTTCATCGGGCTTGGTTTGAGCTTGGGCGTCTTTCGCCTTGCCGACTATCAAATTGTCGAAGCCGATAAACTGCGCGAGCGTGCCGATGCGCGCCGCCTGCTTGCACAGACCCTCTATGCCAAACGCGGCACCATCTACGACCGCAACGGTAACGTGCTGGCGTCGTCGGTCGAATGTCGCAACATCGCCGTGAACCCGCAGCTTGTCGAGGATGTTGACAAGACGGTGTCGGCGCTGGTCAAGGCAACTGGAATCGATAAAAAGACCTGCCGCAAGCTCGTCGAGTCCGATGGCACCTGGGTGTATATCAAGCGCCAGGTGGACGAAGACGATGCTGCGGCGCTGGAGAAGAAGAACCTGCCCGGCGTGCTTTTTGAGCAGGCCATGAAGCGCGTATATCCATACGGCAATCTGGCATCGCAGGTGCTGGGTGTAGTGAATGTAGACAACGACGGTCTGACGGGCCTCGAAAAACAGTACAACAAGCTTTTGACCGGAACCAACGGTTCGCTGGTGCGCGAGCGGGCGAGGGACGGTAGCTATATCGCGGGCGGCGCCTATAAAAAGGTGGCGGCGGTTGACGGCGTGGACATCGTGACGACGCTCGATGTCAATATCCAGCGTGCCGCCGAGGACGCCCTGGCCGAGGCGGTCGAAAAGACCAAGGCCAAGAATGGCTCGGCCCTGGTCACCGATCCCACGACGGGCGAGATTCTGGCGGCATGC
>JAIHVJ010000020.1 GCA_022720335.1 Collinsella sp. | reverse complement strand
GAGCGTGGAATAGAAGTTGAACAGCGTATTGACCAGCTGGACGATAGTGTAGATGTTGATGGGAATCTCCTCGTCTTGTCTTTACTTAAGGTAGCCGTCGGCACGAAGCTTCTTGAGATCGGAATCTTTGACCTCGCAACCGGCGGGCAGCACCATGAACACGCGGTCGCCCACCTCCTTGACCGTGGCACCCAGACCGCAGGCAAAGCCGTAAGAGAAGTCCAAGAGTGTCATAGGCACCAGGACGATAACCGCTCGCAACACTGTCCTGCGAGCGCGAAGGCGGGTTATACGTCGTGGCATGGCGGGAGTCATCGCCGACCAGCTGCCCGGAGCGTGTATACACGGCAACCGACTCAGCTTCACCACGGCGCGTCTGACCAAGCAGGCCGTTGCTCGGCTCGTCTTGGGTGTAGAAGCCCTCGCCCGAAGCACCGCTGTAGCCGTTGCCCTGATAGCCATCGTCATAGCCATCATCGTAGCCGTAGTCGTCGTCCTGGCCATAACCCTGGTCGTAACCCTGCTGGCCGCCCAGGTGCATCTTATTTTTAATCTCGTCAAGGAAGCCCATGGTTGTGTCCTCTCGCGGTTTAGTGCAGGCGCCCCGATAATCAGTGCGCACTTCAGAGCCTTATTTTACTGCAAACTCCGGGCTAAATACTACCCTGCCCAGGCGAACGAGCGTAGAGCCCTCCTCAAGGGCAGGCTCAAAGTCTTCGCTCATGCCGCAGGAAAGCTCAGGCAGGTTCAAATCGGGATGCGCCGCCTCCAGCTCATCCCTCAGCTCACGAAGCCCCGCAAAGGTGCGGCGTGCCACATCCTTATTCCCCCGGGGCGCCATAGTCATAAGCCCCTGTACGCAAATTCCCTCAAGTTCCGCAAGCTCACCCGCGGCGGCGCGAATCTCATCGGGCGAAAAGCCTCCCTTCGACTCCTCACCACTCACATTGACCTCAATGAGCACACGCTGGGGGCCGGCGAGTTCGCCTGCCTCAATCTTGCGGGCAGCACGGCTCGAGATCGCCTGCGCCAGATGCAGCGAACCCACCGAGTGAATCAGCTCGGCTGAGCCCAGCACCGCATTGATCTTATTGGTCTGCAGGTTGCCGATCATATCGAAGCGCACCTCGGGCAGCTCCGGATGCTCCGCCAAACCTGTGAGCTTGCGAACCAGCTCCTGCGGGCGATTCTCGGCAAAATGGCGATACCCCGCCTGGATGGCGGCAACGGTCTCATCGACACCAACGGTCTTGGACACGGCAATGAGGCGCGCGGCGTCGTGGGGACGGCCCGCGCGATCGAGCGCCGCATAAAAACGTTCCAGAATCTGCTCGCGGCGAGCGCGCATCAAGTCCAAATAGTTATCCATTGCCAATCGCCTCCGCTGACAGCCAAACAAGTAGTCCCATGCTAACGCAAGAGCGCGGCCCCGCATGTGCAAGGCCGCGCTCACTTAGGTATTTACAATCTTTCGACGAACGGGGTTACTTACTCCTCGTCGTCCTCGCCATCGTCCTCATCCTCAAGATGATCGAGCAGGTAGCGAAGACCCTCGCTGACCTCGTTAACGGGCACCTTGGCAACGTAGCGTGCATCGACGGCGGGCCTCATGATAACACCCTCGCCCGAAGGCACGCGCATGCTCTCGAGCTCATCCTCATCAGTGCAGGCGATATCACCGGCAGTCATACGCTGTCCGGTCAACAGGAAGGTCAGACGGCAGGCGGCATCGATGGAAATCGAGGCGATGCGATCGAGATAGCGCGATACCATGATGGCGCGGCACAGGTCGTCATAGTTGCTGTCGTCGTCCATAAAATCGCCCGTGTCCATGCGGTTAAAGGTGCGGAAGAACTTCTCGTAGGCGGCGTGCACTGGCTCGTCCTCGACGGCCAAGTTGCAGATGATGGACATGTCGTTGGTGACGAGCGCAGAAAGCGAAGAGCCCAGCACCTGGTAGACGGCCTCAGCCTCGGCCTCGACCGTGCCGACAAGCTCCTTGGGCAGCGAGATGTCGGCCTTGATCATATGACGCGTGGCGCGGCAAATCTGGCGAACCTTATCGGTCATGCGCTGCAGGTTAAAGTCGACGTAGATGATCGTCTGCAGCAAGCGGAAGTCGGAGGCGACCGGTGACTGCGTGGCAATCAGGTTGTAGCAGACGGCCTCCAGGTTGGCGCAGCGTGCGTCAATCGAAAGCGTACGCTTCTTGGTCTTGGTGGCGAGCTTGCGGTCGTCGGTCACATAGGCCTTCACGGCATCGTGGAGGGCCAGATCGACGGCCTCGTAGATGCTCAGCATCTCGTGACGGGCCTCGATGAGCTGACGGGAAAACAGTTTGCGCATGGTTCACTCCAATCAGTTGGGTGCGGTCATGCCGCCCGCACAGTGAATACGCACCGGACCAGATCCGATCGGCTTGGGACTAGTCGCACCGATCAGCCAAAGCGGCCGGTGATATAGTCTTCCGTCCGCGAGTCCACCGGGCTGGTGAAGATCGCGTCGGTTTGACCATACTCGATGAGCGTAGCGGGCTCGCCGGCAACTTCCTGCAAGAAGAACGCGGTGTAGTCACTGATACGAGCTGCCTGCTGCATTGAATGCGTGACGATGATAATCGTCATCTCGGGCGCCAGCTCGGCCATCAGATCCTCGACCTTAGAGACGGAAGTGGGGTCGATGGCGGAGCAGGGCTCGTCCATCAGGAGGACATCGGGTTGCACCGCAAGCACGCGCGCGATGCACAGACGCTGCTGCTGACCGCCCGAGAGCGCCAAACCATCCTTGTTGAGCTGATTGGATACCTCTTTCCAGAGGTTGGCGCGCTTGAGCGATTCTTCCACGATGTCATCGAGGTCGCTTTTGCTAGTCACGCCCTGCAGACGAGGGCCAAAGGCGACATTCTCGTAGATGGATTTGGGAAACGGGTTGGGCTGCTGAAAGATCATGCCCACGCGACGACGGAGATCGACCGGATCGACACCCTCGGCATAGATATCGTTGCCGTCGAGCGTCATGGTGCCCTCGACGCGCGTGCCCTCAATCAGGTCATTCATGCGGTTGATGCAGCGCAAAAACGTCGACTTGCCGCAGCCCGAAGGGCCAATGAAGGAGGTGATGGCGTTTTTGGCGATGTTGAGGTCAAGCCCCGTCAGCGCATGAATGTCACCGTACCAAAAGTTGAAATCCTTGGCCGTAATGGCCGCTTGCTCCAACGCGGGAGCGGACTGATAAACGGACATGGGACTCCTTAACTAGCGACGCTTGCGCGACAGGAAGCGCGCAAACAGGTTGAAGGCCAAAATGATCACCATCAGCAAGAGCGCGGTGCCGTAGGCTGCGTTCATGTTGATGCCGTCGTTGGCAAGCAGGTACAGGTGAACGGTCATGGGACGACCGGAATCGAGCGGCGAAATAGGTAGATTGATGGCCTGGCCCATGGTGTAGAGCACCACGGCGGTCTCGCCGATGGCACGGCCGATGGCAAGGACGATGCCCGTGGCAATGCGGCCAAAGGCCGAAGGAAGCACGATCTTGGAGACGACCTGCCACTTGGTAGCGCCCAGGCCGTACGCGCCCCAACGGATATAGCGCGGAACGGCGCGAATGGCTTCTTCGGTGGTGCGCATGACGATGGGAAGCATCAAGAGCGCGAGCGCCAGAGCGGCCGAGACCATCGAAAGGCCCAGGCCCATAGCCTCGACAAACAAGGCGTAGCCAAACAGGCCCATAACGATGGAGGGCACCGAGGCCAAAGCGTCAGCAGCGTAGCGAATGAGCTCGACGACCTTGCCCTGCTTGGCGTACTCGGCCAGATAGACGGCTGCCAGCACAGCGATCGGCGTGCAGATAAGCATGGCGAGCGCCGTCACGTAGACGGTCGAGACGATCGTGGGCCAAATTCCGCCCTCGGCGTTGACGCCCTGGGGCCAACCGAAGATAAAGTCGAGCGAGATGTGTGGCAGGCCGTTGATGACCACGTAGGCGATGATAGCGACCAGCACCAGCGTGGTGATGTAGGCAGCGGCACGAAACACGCCAAGCATGATCTTGTTGGACAGGTCCTTGTTGATGCGGCCCTTCTTGCCGTGGGAAAGGGCACGCTTGATGCGCTCGCGCGACGAGGTCGTATCGACCGTCGTGTCAACGGAATCGGACATAGCCTACCCCCTCTTCTTCTTGGAAATCAGACGAATGATACCCACCAGCGTGGCGGAGATGATAAACAGGACCACACCCATGCCGAACAGCGCCGAGCGGTGCAGACCCGAGGAATAGCTCATGTCGAGCGCAATCTGGCTCGTGAGCGTCGAGATGGGGCTCGCAATGCTGTCGGGAATAACCGGGGCGTTACCTACGACCATGAGCACGGCCATGGTCTCGCCGATGGCACGGCCCATACCCAGCACGATGGCATCAACGATACCCAGCTTCGCGGCAGGTAGCACGACCTTATAGATGGTCTGCCACTTTGTGGCGCCCATGGCATACGATGCCTCGCGAATGCCCATGGGAATGGAATTGAGAGCATCGATGGTGAGCGTGGTGATGGTAGGGACGATCATGATGGCGAGCACAAACCACGCCGTCAGCGCACCAAAACCAAGGCCGCCGGTCAGTTGTGCGATAAACGGGCGGATGATGATCATGCCAAAGAAGCCGTAGATGATGGAGGGTATGCCCGCCAGCAGGTCAACGGCGGGGCTGATGAGCTTGCGCACGCGCTTGCTGGCAATCTCGACCAGGTAAACGGCCGTACCCACGCCCAGCGGCACGCCCATGGCGAGCGCACCGACGGTCACCAGACCCGAGCCAGCAAGCAGCGACAAGATGCCGTAGTGGCCCTCGGAAGGCGCCCACGTAAAGCTAAAGAAGTCAGCCAGACCGATGTCAGTAAAGACGGGCAGCGCCGAGTACGTGGTAAAGACAAAAATCAGGATGACGGTAACGACCGCCAAGAACGCGCAGGCAAAGAAGATCCACTGCAGCGCCTTCTCCTTGATATAGGTACTGCGCGATACGAGCGCCAGCTCGCGCTTCTTGGGCGTCTGAACATTCTGCTCAGTCTGGGAGTTTTCCTGTGCTTCCATGCTACTCACTCCCCTTCTCGTCGTTGGTGACGGGAATAAAGCCCGCCTCGCGAATCTGCTTGTCCATCTTTTCGGACGTCACATAGTCGATGTAATCCTGCGCCTGCTGCGAAGGCACACCCTTCACAAAGAAGTAAAGGTCGCGCGAGATGGGATAGCCGCCACTCGCGACCGTCTTCTCGGACGCCTCAACATGATTGACCGAGACGGCCTTGACCGAGGTCTTGGCGTTGAGGCTATCGACGAAGCCCAGCGAAATGTAGCCGATGGCCCCACGCGAACGAGATACCACGTCGCGCACCTGGCCCGTACCCGAAAGAACGGCCGAGCGGCGATCGAACGGCGTGCCATCCATCACGATGGTACGGAAGGCCTCGCGCGTACCGGACGCCTCGTCTCGGTTGATGACCTGAATCCTCAGGTCCTCGCCACCGACCTCTTTCCAATTGGTAATCTTGCCGGCGTAGATATCGCGGAGCTGCTCGGTCGAGAGGTTATCGACGGGGTTGTCGTCGTTCACGATGACCGCAATACCGTCGTGGGCAATGACAATGGGAGTCAGGCCCAGATCCTGTTCGTCGGCATTGAGTCCACGGGAGGAGCTGGCGATATCGGCCGTGCCGGCGCTGACGGCCTCGATCCCAGCGGAAGAACCCAAACCGGAAACGAGCACGTCGATGCCGGTCTCCTCCTTAAAGCCCTCGGCCGCAATCTCGGCGATAGGAAGGCAGGTCGTGGAGCCGGCCACGGTAATGGAAGAGCTAGAAGATCCCGAAGAACAGGCGCACAGCGTAAGCGTAAGCACAGCGGCGCTCAGGACCGATACGATCTTTCTCATAGCATCACGCCGATCGCAGCATGGCGCCCACAGGTGCCGTCCTCGTTACGGTAGGAATAAAAGCGGTCGTTCTGACGCACGGTCGAAAGCTGGGTATCCACGATATTATCCGCGTCGACACCGACATCTACCAGCGCCTCGCGAATGGCAGCGGAAAGATCGAGCATGCGAGAGGTATTCGCATCGATGCAAGAGAACTCGGCGGCAAAGCGATCCATGAGTTCCTGGGATACCTCATATTCGTCACCCAAGATATGGGGGCCGATATAGGCGGAAACGTCGCTCGCATCGCAACCGGCAGCATCGCAAAGCGCCTGGCACGCCTTGGCGGAAATACGTGCAATCGTGCCCTTCCAACCGGAGTGCACCACGGCAAATCCGCCGGGGGCCACCAGCACCACGGGAACGCAGTCGGCAAAGCAGAGCAGCACGGGTACGTTATGCGCCGTACAGACGATGGCATCGCAGCCCTCGGCAATCTGCTCGCGGACGTCCTCAAGGTCATCGGCGCCGTTCGAGGTCACCGCAACGATATGGTCACCATGGACCTGATTGGGAACGAGCAAGTTGTGCTCGCACTCGGCGGCACCCATAGCCTCGAGCACGCGACGACGATTTTCTTGAACAGCAAAGGGGTCATCGCCAACATGCGAGCCCAAATTGAGTGAGGAGTACGCATCTTCGGAAACACCACCGGCGCGCTCGGTGAAGGCAAAGCGAACATCGGATGTCGCGCCCTCCACCAACGTAACTCCATCATGGTCGACACGCGAAACGTTGTCCGCACGTGCTGCCATACTAAAGCCTCCTAATAACACAAGTACCGCGGCATCGCCGCTACAGCCCGCGTTTATACGGCTGTCATACTTCTCTAAAAGGATACCTGCTGCACTGGAGGCAATCGTAAAGGGAACGTAAAGAGATTGGAGGTTCTAGTTTACAAAGTCGAAATAAAAAGGGCGCGTCCATACGGACACGCCCCCGTGAGCAACAATGCAAAGAACGACTTAGAAGCTACCGCGCTTCAGGAAGTCGGGAAGCTCGAACTGATCGTTGCCGAAGTTAGGAAGCTCGGTGCCACCGACGTTGCGGGTCGGAGCGGCCTGAGCCGGGCTGGTGGCCGGAGCGGTGCGCTGCGGCTCAGCGGAGGCAGCGGCCTTGCTCTGAGACTGCTGAGCAGCAAAGAGCTCGTCCTGACGGTTGACGTTGGAGTCGGAGAAGCCCGTAGCGATGACGGTGATACGCACCTGATCGCCCAGGGACTCGTCGACAACGGTACCGAAGATGATGTTGGCCTCGGGGTCGACGGCGTTGGCGACAACGTCGGCGGCGTCGCTGATCTCCTGGATGCCCAGGTCCTTGGAACCGGCGATGGAGAGCAGCACGCGTGTGGCACCATCGATGGAGCTCTCGAGCAGCGGGCTGGAGATGGCCTGCTGGGCAGCGTCGACGGCACGGGTATCCCCAGAAGAGGTACCGATACCCATCATGGCGGTACCGGCCTGCTTCATGATGGTCTTAACATCGGCGAAGTCCAGGTTGATGATACCGGGGACGGTGATGAGGTCGGTGATGCCCTGGGTGCCCTGGGAAAGGACGCCATCGGCAATCGCGAAGGCCTCGAGCATGGTGGTCTTCTTCTCGGCGATGTCGAGCAGCTTATCGTTAGGGATGACGATCATGGTATCGACGCAATCGGAGAGGGTCTTAATGCCCTCCTCGGCGCTCTTCTTGCGCTTGCGGCCCTCGAAGGTGAAGGGCTTGGTCACGACGGCGACGGTCAGTGCGCCGACCTCGTTCATCGCGATATCGGCAACGATGGGAGCAGCGCCGGTACCGGTGCCACCGCCCTCGCCGCAGGTGATAAACACCATGTCGGCGCCAGCGAGCGCCTCGGCAATGTCGTCGCGGGACTCATCGGCAGCCTTGCGGCCAACCTCGGGGTTGGCGCCGGCGCCCAGGCCGCGGGTAAGGTCGGTGCCGATGTGCACCTTGATATCGGCATCAGAGATCGCGAGTGCCTGAGCATCGGTGTTGATGGCAACAAACTCGACGCCGCGGATGCCCTCTTCGATCATTCGATTGACCGCGTTGGTACCGCCGCCGCCGACGCCGACCACCTTAATGACGGCAAGGTAGTTGTTGATCTCTGTCTCGTGCATGTCGGTCCTCCGAACAAAGGTTATAGCCATAGCATGGGTCGACCCCTGCGCACATTAACCTTCAGGTTGAAAGTAAATGCAAAGGTAAACCGTATTATGTTTGCACATTATGAACGTATCAGTCAAATAATTGACCGTGAAAACCAAACAAACCAGATAAACGGCGTGGTATGGCCCCTCAACAAAGCATCAACCAGCGCTACGAGGTCGGAGCATTCCTAAATGTGTAGTTGCCCGGAGAGCGCACATTGATATACGTTACGCCCTCTACCTGCGAAAGCAACTTGGTGACTACGCGTTCCTTCTTGGCGATATCGTCCGAATCGCCCAGCGACACCTCAATGCCGTTATTGAGGTTTGCCGAGATGGCTTCGACCGAAGGCGTGGAAATATCCTTGACTTGTCCCAAGAACTCGCTCGAAAAACCACGCACATAATCCAAGCCGGCCTTAACGGCCTTGGAGCTCACTGCCTGGCCGGAAACCGGAGCGACATCCGCCGAAACATCAGTCAACAACACCGCGCCATAATGCTTAGCGAGCGCCAGCGCGGCATCGATTCCGGTCAGGGTATTTGAACCCTGCCCCGTCGTGATGACGTTGCCCTGGTCGTCCACTTCGACCGACGTCGACAGTGGGGCGATCCAGGTGTCATCATCCCCGATGGCCCAGGCAAGGTCATCGGAGCTGATATAGGCAATTGCGATGACCTTGCGCTCCATCGGCGTAATGATGAGCGTATGCGGGAACTGACGCTGGACATCCACGCCCGAGACCCACGGGTTCTGCTTGAGGTCCTCGGTAATCTGGTCGGGATCGACGTTAAAAAGCGACGTTCCCTCGGGCAAATCGATCAGCTGGATAGCATCGTGCTTCGTCACATGCTCGCTGCCTTGAATCTGAATATCAGTGGCGGTAAACAATCCAGAGTTGATCACCACGATGGCAACGACGACGAGCACGGCCAAGACGGCCAGAACGCCGCCCACGATTTTGCCTTTGCCTGTAACGACAGAAGCGGCGTCTGATGTTTTATTTACCATCGCCCCAAGTGAAGACAACGGGTTGACGCCTTTTTTACTCGAAGGCTTCTTGGCGGTAGCCGGCACCGATGTCAGCGAGCGCGGTTTCGATGCGCCCAGCGTGCGACCTGGACGCGGCGCTTTAGTTCCCGTCGAGGGCTTGGGGGTTGCCATGGGACGGGCAGGCTTGGCGCCCATAACAGGCTTTGACGTCACCGAGGGACGCGAGGACTTTTTTGCGGCCGGACGATTACCGAGCTGCGAGCCGACGACCGGACGACTGGTCTGTCGAGCATGCCCGACAGACTTAGAGTGCGCAACGGTATTACGTTGAGGTTTGGCAGGCACGCCGGAACGCCCTCCGGCGCGGCGGAAGGTGGGTTTCGATGCTCTAGAAGCCGAGGAATTTAACTTCCGGTCTGAGCTCGATGCCATACGCCTCCCTCACCTTTCCGTGCACATGTCTGATAACCGCGGCAACGTCATCGGCCGAGGCAGTTCCGTTATTAACGATAAAATTAGCGTGAACGGGCGAAACTTCCGCGCCGCCAATCGAAAAACCCTTTAATCCACAATCCTCGATAAGCTTGCCCACACTCGCATCGGGCGGGTTGCGAAAGACCGAACCGCAGGATGCGCGACCCATGGGCTGCGTACGCTTGCGCCTCGTCAGGTACCGCTCCATGCACTCGCGAATGTCGGCCTTGGGCGCCGGTTTAAGCTTGAGCACGCACTCGAGGATGATCTCATTGCGGGGAAGGCTACATTCGCGGTAGCCCCAAGTGATCTCGGACCCCGCATAATGCTTGATACCGGATGCCGGGTCAAACGTTACGACATCCTCAACCAGCGAGCCAATCCACTCGGTCCGTGTGCCGGCATTCATAGATATCGCACCGCCGACCGAACCAGGGATGCCAACGGCAAACTCAAGGCCCGAGAGGCTACGCGACAGGGCATCGTTGACCAGACGCGCAAACATCACGCCCGCTCCGACCGTCAGCGTGCAACCGTCATCGGCAACAACCGTGCGCTGAAACTCACGTCCGAGCGAAATGACGGCACCGCGATAACCGCCATCGGCAACCAGCAGATTGGAGCCCTTGCCGATGATGACCCACGGCACCTGCTCGCGATCGAGCACCGCCACGGCGCGGCGAAGGGCATGATAGCTATGGCACGTCACAAAGAGGTCGGCCTTGCCGCCGATACGATAGCTCGTATGGCGCGCAAGGCGCTCGTCCTCGATGACATCCGTGTCGATCATGCCCGAGAGCGCCATGACGGCGTTAAACAGACCCATTAGACTTAAGCGTCTTTCTTGGCAGTCAGATACTCGATAAACTCAGGACCGACGGTCGTAACGTCACCGGCACCCATGGTGAGCAGCAGGTCGCCCTCGCCCACCATCTGCTCGAGCTCCTGATTGAGCTCAAGACGGCTGGAGCAGTACACGACCTCCTTGCCAGGATGCTTGGCGCGCACGGTATCGGCGAGCATCTTAGAGGTGACACCCGGAATGGGCATCTCGCCAGCCGAGAACACATCAATCAGCAGCAGTTTATCGGCATTGGCAAATGCATCGGCAAAGTCGTCGCACAGGGCCTGCAGGCGCGAATAGCGGTGCGGCTGGAACACGACGTCGACGTGCTTGTAGCCCAGCGACGAAGCGGCAGCAAGCGTCGCCTTGATCTCGGTGGGGTGATGGCCGTAATCATCGACCACGGTGATGCCATCGATATCGCCCACGTGGGTAAAGCGACGGCGGACGCCCTCAAAGCTCGAGAGCGCCTTGGCGGCGGCGTCGATGTCAAGGCCTAGGACATGGGCGACGGTGAGCACCGCCGTGGCGTTGAGCATGTTGTGGCGACCGGGATTGCTCTTGATCTCCACAGCATGCTCAGTGCCGTCCTCAAAACGAACGATAAAGTCGCTCTGGATGCCCTTGACATCCGGGTGCATGCAGACGATGTCGTTGCCCTCGGCAAAGCCGTAGGAAAGCACGTGACGGCCCGTCGACTTGGCGAGCTCGACCAGATGCGGGTCCTCGCCGCAGACGATGACAGTGCCGTCCTCGCCCACCAGGCTCATGAATTTGGCGAAAGTCGCCTCGATCTCCTCGATACCCGAGTAGTGATCGAGGTGGTCGGCCTCGACGTTGGTCACAATGACTACGTTGGGGTTCAGGAACAGGAAGGAGCTGTCGGACTCGTCGGCCTCGGCGACAAAGTAGTCGCCAGAGCCGTTCTTGCCGTTCGTGTCATAGCCCTCAACGATGCCACCGATCAAGAAGCTCGGATCCAGACCCATGCGGTCGAGCATGGTGGCGCACATCGAAGACGTGGTGGTCTTGCCGTGCGTGCCGGCAACAGCGACGGTAGTGTAGCCGTGGCCCAAGGCAGAGAGCATCTTGGCACGGGGCCACACGGGAATGCCCAGCTCGCGAGCGCGCACGAGCTCAGGGTTGGACTCCGGAATAGCGGTGGAGACAACAACCACGTCGGGCTTGACCTCGTCGATCGTGGCGGCCTCATGGCCCACATGCACCTTCACACCAGCGCGGGTAAGCTGGCGGATATAGCGTGACGTCTTAAGATCGGAGCCGGTAACGGCATAACCGCGCTCGTGCAGAACGAGGGCGATGCCGCTCATGCCGGCGCCGCCGATACCGATAAAGTGGGCGCTCTTAAACTCGGGCGCGGAGGTTGCAGTCTGGGAATCAGCCATGTGCTCGTGTACTCCTTGCGTAAACACTGCCTGTAACCCGTTAACTGTACCGCACCTACCGCATCAGCGCGAGGGCGACCGACGATATCCCGTCTAACTAACGCAAACCCTCTACCGCATCGGCCAGAAGAGCGGCGGCCCTATCCTGAGCCAGACCACGCGCCGCCTGACGCATGGCGTCGCGCGCCGCCGCGTCATCGACCAGGTGCAGCAGCTCATCGGCAAAGGCAGAACCGTCGATATCGGCATCGGCGCAGAGCACGCCGGCCCCGGCGTCGACCAGATACCGGGCATTGGTGGTTTGGTGGTCGGCCGTCGCATGCGGATACGGCACGAGCACCGAGGGCACGGCGAGCGCCGCGATCTCGGCCACGCTCGATGCGCCCGAACGCGAGAGCACCAAATCGGCAGCAGCCAGCATATCGCCCATGTTGTCGATGTAAGGCTGGACGCGGTAACGCTTCGCCTCCTCAGGCGTCAGCGCCAAAGCGCGCTCGGTCTCCTCAAAGCCGTCGGCACCCGTCGAATGCAACACATAGAGGTTCTTGCGCGAAAGCAGCTCGTTTTTGAGCGAAACCACACGCTCGTTGAGGTGCTGGGCGCCAAGTGAACCGCCAAAGACGAGCAGCAGCATAGCGTCCTCGGGAACGCCAAGTGCCTTGCGGCCGCGAGCGCGATCGCCCTCGATCACCGAGCGACGTACGGGGTTGCCGGTCATGAGCACGTGGCCGGGGTCACCTTCGCGCTCAAAGACCGAGCGCGCTGCCGGCACCGAGATGCACACGCGGGCGGCGTGGGAGTTCATCATCTTGTTGGCCAGGCCCGGAACAGAGTTCTGCTCATGCAGCAGATACGGGACGCCTGCGCCCTTGCACCACCCCAGCAGCGGAACCTCGACATAGGCACCGAAACCGATGGCGGCATCGGGCTTACCGACCTTTGAGAAATGACTGGCGAGCGCACGCTTGGCCTTGTTGACACGCCACAGCGAAGTCAGCGCCGTCCAAGGACGGGAGCGGTCGAAGCCCGTGACCGTAATGGGCACAAAATCAAACCCAGCCTCGGGGACCAGACGACCCTCGAGCTTGCGCGACTGGCCCACGAACACAACGTGGTGGCCACGGTCACGCAGCTCTTCGGCCAAGGCGAGCGCGGGGTTGATGTGTCCTGCCGTGCCGCCGGCTGCAATAGCAACGGTCATCTTATCGGTCATGGTAGTCCCTTCGTACACGCGGTCCCTGGTCGTCGGTGCGCAGACGCGCCGACGGGTCCGAGTTCAAATCGATTCGATTATATCCGCCGCCCGCGTTGCGAGGGCTGGGACGCTGCGGACGACCTTGCGGCGCCGTTCGCTGACGCGGGCGGGCTGCCGGCTCGGTCGCAGAGCCATTCAGGACGGTAAAACCGTTACGCGTAGATCGCTCGCCGCGCACGTGGGGCATGCCGGCGGTGCTCTCATCCATAACGGCAAAGCTCTCGCGGCGACGGTCGTACTCATCGCGACGGGCGCTCTCATACGAAACGCGCAGGATCAGACCGGCGAGCATAAGCGACACAATAATCGAAGAGCCGCCGTAGCTAATAAACGGCAACGGTTTGCCCGTCATGGGAAACACGTTGAGGATGCCCAGCGCGTTAATCAAAAACTGCACCGCGAGAATGACTGCGGAGCCAGACGCCATGAGCGCACCCCGACGATCGGTCGCCTGCTCGGCAATGCGAAACGCCGAGTAGATCAGCATCGCAAACACCAAGAAGAACAGCACGGTTCCGACAAAACCGACTTCCTCGCCAATGATGGCCAGGATGTAGTCGTTGTGCGCCTCGGGCAGATACGAGTACTTCATGGTTGAGTTGCCGATGCCACGGCCGAACAGACCGCCCGAGGCAAACGCCATGATGGCAAGCGTGGCCTGATAGCCGTCACCATATTCGTCGGCCCAAGGGTTCAAGGCAACCTGAATACGCACCATACGGTATGGCTCTGCGACAAGCGCAATCACGATCACGAGAATGCCGAAGATTAGCACGCCGATGATAAATCTGGGGTCGAGACCCGCAAACAACGCCATGCACATGAGGGTCAACAGGATGATCAGGACAGTACCGAAATCGGGCTGGATAAAGATCAGAAAGAGCGAAATGCCCAGGTAGATACCCATCTTGCGAAGGAATTCGTTGATGTTGCCACCGGGCGAAAAGAAGCGATCAAGCATGATGGCCGAATACGCAATGGCAAATGGCTTTAAAAACTCGGAAGGCTGGAACTGAATACCGGCGATGTTGAGCCAGCGCGTGGCGCCACGGCTGCCGCTGCCCACCAAGAACACCAGAAGCAGTAGCCCTATCATGCCGATAAGGAAGATCCTGAGCACATCCTCCCCAAACCAGCTGTCCGGCAAAACGCGCACGATGGCAATCAGCGCCAGAACACCGACCACGGCAAACGCGGCCTGTCGACCCAGAAAAAACGTCGCCGAGCCATTCTCGTGCAGCGCCTCGACCGAAGACGCCGAGTACACCATCAGCAGGCCAAAGCATACCAAGGTAAACAAGCAGGCCATGAATATCAAACGGGGGCGCATGATACGGGCGGGAACGCCGGCAATATAGCGTTCGCTAAACGACTGCCCGCCGCGACCGGAACGCGGTGTGCTGCGCCGCGAGGAAGCACGGTCCGAGTCGGGCCTCCTCATACCTTGTCGGGGGCTCTCCTCTCTCACCGGCAACCCCTATTCCATTTGCGATTTCGCCGCAGCGGCAAGCTGGGCCACATAGTCCTTAAACACGCGGCCGCGCTCCTCATAGCCCGAGAACTCATCGAACGAAGAGCAGGCAGGAGAAAGTAAGATCACGTCGCCACGGCTCGACAGCGAACGGGCGACGTCCACGGCATCGCGCAGGTCATCCGCCTGGGCGATATCCACATCGCCATCGACATCGGCCTCGTCCATAGCGGCGGTGAAGCGCTCGCGCGCATCGCCAAAGCAGACGACCGAGCGTACGTTATCCATAACAACGCGCGCGAAGTCCGTGAGCGGCGTGCCCTTATCGTGGCCGCCGAGCAGCAAGATCACGTCGTCATCGGGAAATGCCGTCAGCGCCTTCTCGACCGCATCGGTGTTGGTCGCCTTGGAATCGTTGACGTAGCGCACGCCGTCAATCTCGCCACACGGCTCCACGCGGTGCTCGAGCGGCTGGAACGAGGCCAGACCGCGGCAGACACCATCGACATCGGCACCGACTGCCAGGGCAGCCGTGGCAGCGCACAGGGCATTGATAACATTGTGATGGCCCGAGATCTTGAGCTCGGATGTAGCGATGAGCGGAGTCTCGACGCCCTTCAGGCGCACGATCATCTTGCCATCGCGCACAAAGGCGGCATCCTCGCCCTCGGGCTCGTCAAAAGCGACCTTGCAGATGCGATGACCCGGCGTGTAGATGTACTCATCGAACTCGTGAATGCCGGCGTCTTCGACGTCGACAACCACCAGATCGTCATCGACCATATTGTCAAACAGTTTGATCTTGGCAAGCGCATAGTTCTTATGGCTCTTATGCCAGCCCAAGTGGTCGGGAGTGATGTTGAGCAGCACCGCCACGCGAGGATGAAGCTCGGCGGTCGTAGCAATCTGGTAGCTCGAGAGCTCGGCCACAAACCACTCGTTGTGGGCTCGGCCGTCAATCTCGTTGACCGGCGGCTCGCCGACGTCATAGGCGCCCTCGACCTGTTCGGTCCCATAGACAAACGACGCACCAGCAGCCTCGAGCGCACGCGTGGCGTCATTGGGCTCAGAGGTGCCACCGCCATACACGGTAACGGCACTTACGTGCTCGGGATGTGCCAGCGCCCAGCGGGCGACATCGAGACCGGATTTGCCCTGACCCAAAACGAGCAGGCTAAAGACATCAGCAAGAGGCATGAAAGACCACTATCCCAACTGGAAGAACAGGGCAAGGCCAACGGCACCAAAGGCAGCAGCGATAATCCAAAAACGGATGACGACCTTGGTCTCGGCCCAGCCCTTCTTTTCGAAATGATGATGGATGGGCGCCATAAGGAAGACGCGCTTGTGCGTAAAGTGGAAGTAGACAACCTGAATCATGACCGACAGGGTCTCAACGATAAACAGGCCGCCGATGATGAGGGAGACGACCTCGGTGTTGGTCATGATGGACGTGCAGGCAAACGCGGCGCCCAGGGCAAGCGAGCCGGTATCGCCCATAAAGATGCTCGCCGGATAGCAGTTGAACCACAGAAAGCCCAAGCAGGCACCGGCACACGCGGTGCAGAAGATGGACAGGTTCACGTCTCCGTGCAAAAACGCCATGGCAGCCATGGCGAGCATGGCAATCATGGAGGTGCCGCCAGCAAGACCGTCAAGGCCATCGGTCAGGTTCACGGCATTAGAAAGACCGGCGATCATCAGCCAGCAAAAGACAATGTAGAGCCACGGGAACGAAAGGCCGCAGATGGTGGTCGAAAGCACGCCAAGGTCAATCGTCAGGCCGCCGGGAAAACGAATCTCGGGGGCGACGCCGCACCAGTTAACGGCAAGTACCGTAAAGGTGACACAGATAATGGTTAGGCCGATCATCTTGGCATGAGGCGTCAGACCGAGCGAGCGCCCATGCGTAACGGAGGTCAGGTCGTCGATCAGGCCCAGCACGCCGGTCGCCAGCGTGGCGAGCAGCACGAGCACGAGCTCGGTGGTGAGCTTGCCCATCAGCAGGCAGGTCAGCGAAATCGCGACGAGAATGACAACGCCACCCATGGTGGGCGTTCCCTGCTTAACCAAATGACGCTTGGGGCCGTCGGCACGAACCTGCTGGCCGATACCCTCGACCTTGAGCAGCTTGATCCACCACGGCATGAGCAGCAGCGCAATGGCAGCGGCGATGCCAAGCCCCAAAAAAGCCTGATACGTTGGATACGAGGGATTGCCGAACATGGGCTAGCACACACCTTCCACAAAGCGGTCGAGCTCAACAAAGCGGGAACCCTTGACCAGTACAACATCATGTTTTTCAAGCGCGCCGCCCATGCGGTCGAGCACCTGCTGATAATCGGAGAACACCTGGATGCGGTCCTCGTCCATACCCATCATGCGCGCGGCATCGGCCATAAGCTGGGCCAGCTCACCACCCACGCACGCCAGCATGTCGAGCTTCTTGGCGGCGGCATAGGCGCCCACGAGCTCATGCATGCGGGGAGCCTCGTCGCCCATCTCGCCCATCTCGCCCAAGATCGCCATGCGCGAACCGTCACAGATGAGCGAGCACAGCAAATCGAGGCCGGCAGCCATAGACTCGGCACTGGCGTTATAGGAGTCGTCGATGATGCGTGCTCCGCTCTTGGCGCGCTTGATCTCCTGACGGTGACCGGTGATCGTAAGGCCCCTAAAGGCAGCATCGATCTGCTCGGGCGTCACGCCCAGACGATAGGCGACCGCGGCGGCCTTGACGGCATTGGGCACGGACTGCACACCGGGAATAGCCAACATGGTATCGACCGTGTCGCCCTGACCAAAGTCGAGCGTAAAGACCGGATGGCCCTCGTCGTCGACGCGAATGTCGCGCGCGCGGACCTCGTCGTCGTCCGAGACACCGGCCAGCATCACGTCAATACCCGCAGGCTGGGCGAACGTATCGCGAATGAACGGCGTAAAGTCGTCCTCGCCGCCCAAAACCAGCAACGGCGAGAAGTCGCCGGCGGCGCACATGCCCTGGACAATCTCGGACTTGGCGCGGGCGATGTTCTCGCGGCTGCCCAGGATGCCGATGTGGGAGGTTCCGATCTTGCTCACGATGGCAAGATTGGGGTTGGCAGACTGGGACAGGCGCTCAATCTCATGAAAATGGTTCATGCCCATCTCGAGCACCAGGACCTCGGTATCGGCCGGAGCGGAAAGCACCGTGAGCGGCATGCCGATCAAGTTGTTGAAATTGCCCTTCGTGGCCCAGACGCGATAACGCTTGGCGAGCACGGCGGCGAGCACGTCCTTGGTCGTCGTCTTGCCAATCGAACCGGTAATGCCGACGACCAGGCAGCCAAGCTCCAAGCGATATACGTGCGCCAGGCGCAGCAAGAACTCCACGGGGTCGTCGGTCAGCAAGATGGCGCATCCCTTGTCCTGCGCCAGCGAAACCAGCTCGGCATCGGGCTCGCGCGTCATCACGACGGCACCGGCACCCGACTCGATGGCACGGGAGGCAAAATCATTGCCGTCGACCTTTTCGCCAGGGAAGGCGACAAAGATCGTCCCCTCCTCGACCTGACGCGAGTCGATAACGCACCCGCGGCATACCCGATCGACTTCTTCCGTCACGGTTCGGGCCCCCGTTGAGGCCGCGAGGTTGTTGACGGCGATCTCTATCATTGCAGCTCCCCTGTAAACCTAATAATGCTATCGGCGTATTGTATCCCAGTGCCATGCGCGCGTGGTGCAGGGCATGTGAACACCCTTCAGATCAAACGGCAGGCCACGCTCAAGATTGTAACCCCCTACTTCGTGCGCGGGATACCCAGCACGTCGAGCGCGTTGGCCATAATGGACTGGAATGGCACCGCGGCGGCATCCGAGCCGCTCGGCGTTCCATCGAGTGTGATATAGCACAGCACCTTGGGCGATTGTGCCGGCGCAAAGCCCATAAAGGACGACATGTAGTTCTCCTTGAGGTAACCGCCGTTCTCGTCAGCACGCTCGGCCGTACCGGTCTTGCCCGCCACGTCATAGCCATCGACCGCACCGCCAACGCCCGTGCCTTCGGACACGACCGTCTGCATGCACGATGTCACCTGGGCGGCAGCGTCCTCCGAAATCGCACGCTCGCCTTCGCCCCAGTCCTTCTCATCACCCTTGCTGGACTTATAGAAGTGCGGAGTCATCATCACGCCGCCGTTCGCTATGCCGCCCACGGCACGTGCGACCTCAATCGGCGAGACGGACAGCGCCTGGCCAAAGCTCATCGAGCCCAGCGTGGCGCCGTCGTACTGGTCGCGCTCCTTGACGATGCCCAGGCTCTCACCCGGAAAATCGACACCGGAGCTATGACCGATACCCCACTTGTCCACATAGGTGGCAAAATCATCGGCACCGATCTTGCGTCCCACCAGGACAAAGCCCACATTGGACGAACGGCGCATCATCTCGCGCACGTCCATGGTCATGGTGTAGTCGCGCTTATCGGCGTCGGTAACGGTGTCGTCGCCGACCTTAATGCTCGCCGGTACCTCAAACGACGTGCTCGAACGCACGGCGCCCAAGTCGAAGCCGGCACCGGCCACGAGCGTCTTAAAGACCGAGCCGGGCTCGTAGGCATCGGTAACCAGACGCAAGTTCATGTCCTCGGTCTTGGCGTTTTCCAGATCGGTCTGGTCATATGTCGGATACGAGCATGCCGCCAGAATCTCGCCCGTC
>JAIHVJ010000200.1 GCA_022720335.1 Collinsella sp. | reverse complement strand
TGACCGAGCTCCAAGAACTCCGTCGCTATCGCCGCGATCTCCATCGCATTCCGGAGCTCGATTTCGATCTTCCGCAAACCATTGCCTATATCGAGGGCGTGTTGGCACCGCTCACCTGCAAAGTGACCCATCCGTGCCCCAACTGCGTCTGTGCTTTCTTCGACGCCGGCGTTGATGCCGCGCATGCCACGGCGATTCGCGCCGATATGGATGCGCTGCCCATCGCGGAGGCGACGGGAGCGGCCTTTGCCTCGACCCATCCCGGTAAGATGCACGCTTGCGGACATGACGGACATATGGCCATGGCGCTTGCCGCCGCGACGTATGTCGACCGTACGATTCGCGAACAGCCGGGCGCCATTAGGCGCAACGTTCTCTTTGTGTTCCAGCCGGCCGAGGAAACGACCGGTGGTGCCAAGACGGTATGCGAGAGTGGTGTGTTCGAGCGCTATGGGGCCGACCGCATTTTTGGCTTCCATGTGTGGCCCGATCTGCCTGCCGGCACGTTGGCGAGTTGTTCCGGTCCGCTGCTGGCGCGTTCGAGCGAGACGCATATCCATATTCACGGTACGAGCATCCACATCGCTAAGACCTATGGTGTGCCGGTTGGGGAGTCGCACGATGCCGCGTTGGCGGCAGCGAAGTTTTTGGTTGCCGAGCGCGAGCTGATGGACGAGCTGGGCACCGACGAGCCCTGTATCGGTAAGTTTGGTCTGCTGCAGGCCGGTACCGTCTGCAACGCGGTGGCGGGGGAGGCCCATGTTGCCGGCAGCCTACGTGTGTTTACGGACGACATGTTCGACCGTGCGCGCGAAGGCGTACACCGTGTGCTCGACGAGGCGTGCACCGCAACGGGCTGCACGTATGATCTTGACTTTGCCGAGGGCTATCCACCGGTCGATAACGACCCTGAGTTGTTTGCCCGAATCGCGCCCGCTCTGCCCGAATTGCAGCTCGTGGACGAGCCGCTGCTAATCGCCGAGGATTTCGCGTTCTATCAGCGCCATCTGCCGGGCGTGTTTTTCCTGCTGGGCACGGGTATGCCAGAGGACCAAGACAACCCGAGTGATTCGGATGGCTGCCCCGCCTATGCCACAAGCGCTCTGCATACCGATAGCATGCTCTTTGACGAGGAAATTCTACTCAAGGGCCTCGATGTCTACAAACGATTGCTTTTGCTTGACTAAGGTGTGAAGGACTATTTGTTCTAGAAAACACGAACAAACGTACGATATAATAGAGATGTAAGTCTATAGAAACGTTTGACGTTACTAGCGTAAGGCGATACTATGATTGCATCGTATGAAGATGAGGATACCGAACGCTTTGCCATGGGTGTGCGGGTCAGGAGGTTCGTGCCCTTTGAGCGTGTTGCGTTGAGGAAGATTCGCCAACTGCAGGTTTGTGCTTCGCTTGATGATCTTCGCGTTCCGCCGGGCAATCGCCTGGAAGCTTTGAAGGGCGATCGTGCCGGTCAATATAGCATCCGTGTTAACGAGCGCTATCGGGTCTGTTTTGAGTGGAGACAGGAGATGGCTTGGAATGTCGAAATCGTCGATTATCACAAGTGGTGAGACCTCGTCCGATTTGCTGTCGCCAGTGACTCCTGGTGAGCTTCTCAAAGAGGAGTTTCTTGTTCCCATGGGCATTTCTCAATATCGCCTTGCGAAAGAGACCGGGATTCCGGCTCAGCGTATCGGGCAGATTGTCTTGGGAAAACGTCGCGTGACGGCCGACACCGACCTCCGTCTTTGCCGTTATTTTGGCCTGACGGATGGTTATTGGCTGCGCGCTCAGGTGGCGTTTGACCTTGAGGCCGAGAAAAGGCGGATCGAACCGGAACTCGATAAGATCGTTCCTGTTCAGCAGGCCATTGCGCTGTAGTGCTCAGAGATGATGGGGGTGGCGTGACGATGGGGCGACGCCGACAATCTGCCGTATATAGTCCGGGTGGATGCGGGTGTGGCTTGCTACTGCTTCCGGTTATTGCTGTGAGCATTGGCGTGATGTTTGCGCTTGCCGGGTTGGCAGCAGCGGCACTCGTGTTGCTGATTGTGGCCATTGGCGTGACGGTCTGGCTGTGTCGTTCTCGCGAGCAGCGTCGTGCCGATGGTAAGACCAATGTTGGATGGGCCATCTTTTTAGTCTTCGCCTACCTATTGAGCATCAGCTATTTAGCCTTCTTTATCCTGTTACTTGTAAGCACCTTTACCGGGGAATCCGTCACGGTGGGTTGATGCACTGCCAGCGGACGGTCGCGCAAAGTTCGTTTGCTTGGCGTTTGGATAACTGCATTGGCCGTTTACCGCAACCTTAGCTCACAGCTAATGAATTCAAGTTCAATCCTTCCTACGATGTGCTGTGTGCCGGCGCGGTAGCCGGATCGTAGGAAGGATGCATGATGAATAAGCTCGAAAACGAAGTGCTGCTGAGCCGTCGCGCTGCACTTGGCGCATTCGCCACTGTTGCCTTGGGGACCGCCAGTCTTCTTGCCGGTTGCGGTAGCGATAAGGCGACCGTCACCGAGGATGCTGGCGATGGCGACAAGAAGGAAGAAACGAAGAAGGAAGAGCAGCCTACGACTGACCTGGCTGTTGGCACGACGGTGACCACGACTGCCGGTCTTTCCGTCGTCGTCGATTCCGTCCAGCCCGGTCTCACAAATTTTGACGGTTCGACCATGACGGGTATTCACGTCACGTACGTCAACAATGGCGATGAGGGCGCGGACTACAATGTCTACGACTGGAAGGGCGAGGACGCCAACGGTGCTCAGCAGAACCAGGGTTATTACAGCGAGGGCTCCGATGAACTGCAGTCTGGTACCCTTGCCGCCGGCGGTTCCGTGGCGGGCAATATCTACTTTGATGGTGACATCAAGAAGGCTCTCTATTTTGCCAACGTGTTTGATAAGTCTGCCGCTGCAAGCTGGGTGCTGGCCTAACATGTCGCTACCGTTGCGCCGTATGGGAGGTGAGGTCGTATGCCCGATAAAAAGCTGACGGACGAGTTACTCAATGAACTCCTCGACGCGCCAAACATCGATGGCTATATCAAAGAGCACGACTTTGCCGCCCCGTCGCTTTCGGACTATCTTAAGCAGCTGCTGCAGGAAAAGGGCTTGGAGCGCTCGCGCGTGGTGCGCATGGCCGACCTCAATGAGAC
>JAIHVJ010000199.1 GCA_022720335.1 Collinsella sp. | reverse complement strand
CTTCGGCGTTCATGCTGCCCCCATCATCGCGGTCTATGGGGTCAACGATATGGCACCGTGGGGACACATGTATGTCAATCCTGGTCTAACAGAGCCATAAAAAAACCGCCCCGTATGGAGCGGTTTTGCCCTTTATATATCGAGCGCCTCGGCCATCGCTGCCGTAGTGATTGCCGTGGTTCCACAGCAACTGCCCACCATTGCGGCACCGGCATGTCTCCATTCGATGCATGCGCGCGCGAAAGCTTCGGGGTTCTCGTGCCATACGGGGCCATCCTGAGTCTGGACCGGATCGCCCACGTTGGGACGCACCGTGACGGGAGTAGTCGCCGATGCAACCATCCTGGGCACCGCCGCGTTCGCGGCCGCAAGCGAACAGCAATTAACACCAACCGAGTTTGCGCCGTGTTTTTCGGCGTACAAAACGGCTGCCTCGATGTTGAGGCCATCGCCCAACAGGTCGCCTTTGTCATCAACGACAAAACTCACCAGGACAGGCATGCCGTCAGCGACATCTCGAGCGCCGGCAAGCATGGGCTGCAAATTACGGATAGACGTCACCGTCTCGATCAGCAGACCATCAACACCAGCATTGAGCAAGGCGTGCGCCTGTTCGCGCGCAATGCCTCGGATCTCACGAAACTCGGCAGAGTCCTCGGCAAACCACTCAATACCGATCGGACCCATCGAGCCCAGCAGCAGCTGAGGGTGCGCCTGGCGGGCATCGTCGACGGCCCCGCGATTGACCTCCGCCACGGACGGCGCAATCTGGTCGTGCTTGAGGGCATAGCTTGATGCCTGAAAGGTATTGGTAATGAGCACCTGCGCACCGGCGGCGACATACAAGCGATGGATACGAGAAACGGTCTGCGGCTCCGCCAGATTCCAAAACGCCGGTGGAATATCGGCGGCGTCGTACTCACTCAACAGAACACTGCCCATGGGGCCCTGCGCCAACAAGGTCTCGCTCGACAAGCGGCGCGTAAGTTCCTCGGCACCAAAGCGGTTGTAATAACTCGTATCCATATATATCCCGCTATTCCTCGACGCTGATTCCCTGCTTTTCGAGATAGGCGAGCCAGCGGCTCATCGTGTCCTCGGATAGCGCATGCTCCATCATGCAGGCCTCGGAATCGGCTCGCTCAAATTCGACACCGAGCTCCTGAACCAAAAACGTGCGGATGAGGCGATGACGGTACCAGATAGCCGTGCCAACCTCGCGGCCGCGATCGGTCAGGATTACCTTGCCATAGTGCGATTGCTCGACAAGCTCGGATGCCTTGAGCGCCGAAACCGCTTTATTGACCGATGCCTTGGAGACGCCAAGGCGCTGCGCGATGTCGACCGATCGCACGCCGTTGGTTTCCCCCTCTTCGCTTTCAATGCGAACCATGCACTCCAAGTAGTCTTCGTTCGCCACCGTCAGATGTAGTTCGCGCGAGCTATTTGTCGTATCCATGATCTTCCGTCCCTTCTGCATTCAATGGCTGATTCTACCCCATCCAAGCGTCGCGGTATGCCGTGGCATACCGTGCTAGAGTTCTTGTTGCACACGACGACCAAGATTGGAGCGGTCTTTATGGAAAACACCACCACGAACCCCGATGTCCTCGAGCGCTTTTTGCGCTACGTCCAGATCAACACGCAGTCCGAGGATGCAAACTGCGACCAGGTACCTTCGAGCGCCGTTCAGTTTGACCTTGCCAACGTGCTGGCTGAAGAGCTGCGCGAGCTTGGGGCGGAAGATGCCCACGTGACCGAGCATGCCTATGTCTGCGCGCATATCCCCGCAAGTGCGGGCGCTGAGGACAAGCCCGCCCTGGGCCTGATCGCCCATCTCGACACCACCGAAGTTGCACCGGGCGCCGGCGTGAAGCCGCACATCGTACACTACGAAGGCGGCGACCTGGTCTGCGGCACGGTTGACGGTAAGCCCGTTGCCATGAGTACCGCCAAGCTTCCCGCCCTGAACGACCTCGCGGGTGAGGACTTGGTCTGCAGCGATGGCACCACGCTGCTGGGCGCGGACGACAAGGCAGGCGTCGCCGAGATCATGTCGCTTGTCGCGCGTATCGCTCAGGACCCTTCTCTGCCCCATCCCGCACTCGGCATTTGCTTCTGCCCTGACGAGGAGATCGGTCACGGAGCCGAGCTGTTGGATATCGATACCTTTGGCTGCAAGTACGCCTACACGGTCGACGGCGGCCCCATCGGCGAGCTGGAGTGGGAGTGCTTTAACGCCGCCGAGGCGACCATCCGCTTTGAGGGCCAGTCCATCCACCCGGGCGACGCCAAGGGCCGTATGGTCAACGCAGGCAATCTGTTCTGCGACTTCAACGCGTTGCTCCCCTACGTGCAGCGCCCGGAGTATACGGAAGGCTACGAGGGCTTTTATCACCTTGAGGGCGTATCTGCAACCGTCGATCACGCCACGGCGCGCTACATCGTCCGCGACCATGACGCCGCCAAGTTCCAGCAGAAACTCGACCTTATTGATGCCGCCGCCTCGATGCTCAACCAGCGTCTGGGTGAGGAGCGCGTAACGGTCGAGATTAAGCAGCAGTATCGAAATATGGCCGAAATCGTTCGTGACTATCCCGAGCTTATTGATGTTGCCAAGGAAGCCTACCTTGCCTGCGGCGTTGAGCCCCAAGTGCTGCCGATTCGCGGCGGCACCGACGGCGCGCAGCTGTCGTTCCGCGGTCTGCCCTGCCCCAACCTTTCCACCGGCGGCTATTGCTATCACGGCGTCAACGAGTTCGTCCCGGTCAGTTCGCTCGTCAAGATGACCGACGTGCTCCAGGAGCTCGTCGCCCGCTTTGCATAAGCCTGGCTGCACAAGTCCAAAAGACGAATCGCCCCGTCCTCAACCAAGAACGGGGCGATTTTTTGCTGCAATGAGAACAGGTTGACGCACGCCAGCCTCTTAACGCAAGGAGTGTCCCAAACTGCCGGCACAAAAGGAACGTCCCCAAGTGCCAAGTGCATCAAGAGTGTCCCCTTTGCCCAGTCGTTTAAGAACGTCCCCAATGACTAACGTCGCAGGTTGAGGACGGGCAGCGAGCGGGTCGCATTTGAGACAAGGTGACGTGAAACGAAAGGGCGCTGACCTTCTGGTCGCGCCCTTGAAGTTGAACGTCAGATTGTCCAAATGCGGCCCGCGCAGCGTC
>JAIHVJ010000019.1 GCA_022720335.1 Collinsella sp. | reverse complement strand
CGAGGTGGCTGCCGAGGAGCGCGGCGGTGCTGGTGTCGTTGAGCAGGCCCCGCGCGGCAACCGTGCCGAGCGCCGTGCCAAGCAGTTCCAGGGCGAGGCACACCGCCGTCGTCGTGAGGACGAGGACCGTGGCGGCCGTCGTCGTGTCGAGCGCGAGGACGAGGGCCGCGGTTCGCGCGGTGGCAAGCGCGGTGCGGGCGACCGCCGTCGTTCCGGTCGTGATGACGAGCGCGGTGGCCGTGATGAGCGTCGCGGCGGCGAGGGTCGCGGTGAGCGAGGTGCCCGTGGCGGTGAGTCCCGTGGCGGCAAGCGCTTTGAAGAGCGCGGTAGCCGCGGCGGCGAGCGTCGCGAGGGTGCTCGCGGCAATGGCGGCCGCGGCGGCGCTGGTCGTTCTAACGAGTCGCGCGATCGTCGTGACCCGCGTGCCAGCCGTGATCGTCGCGATGACTGGCGCAACTACGACGATACCCGCGAAGAGCGTCGCGGCGGCTATCGTGGTGGTCGTGGCGGCAACCAGGCCGGCTCCCGTGGCGGCCGTGCCGGCGGTCGCGATAACCGTGGCAGCTACGGCAACAGCCGTGGCGGCAAGCGCGGTGGCAGCTCCCGTCGCCCCGGCGACGGCGGCGGCAAGCGCAAGTAAGATGCGCATCGCGCGCTAGCGTGAGACAAGCTAAGGGCCCGAGCAAATAACGCTCGGGCCCTTTTGTTTGCCGTGTCCATCGCTAATTCAAACGTGATGTTCTCGGGAATGCATCTGGGGGATGCTGAGGACCTATTTTCCGCCATGCAGCAATGGGTCCTATGGGGTGCGCCGTGCATTTTTTGGAGTATTCTGCAGTTCGAGTTGTCTGCATATGATTCGACGTCGCCAACGGTGGCCTTCGGATATCCCTAGCGAGCGTTCCGAGTCAGATTTCGCCGTTTTCCGGAGCAGGGGCGCGTCATTCTCGCCATGTCGGGACTTAAAATGATACGGCGCCCTACAGTTTTGCCCACCCGCGGCGGTGCTGGCGCGGTCGCGTTGCAGAATACTCCGTTTTTTGCACGGGCCAGGATGGGGTACCTCAGGAGAACGCGGCGATATCCCGTAAATATATACAATCTGTACCGTAATTTATACAAAACGAAGAGGCAGACAGCGCAGGGTGGGCGCATTGGGGTGTTTGGTGCACCAAAACGGGGATCCCACGCGCCGTATACTCTGTCTGAATGTGAAAACGGCTTGACGCGTTGCCGGGCGTAGAAGGAGGGTGCCTCGATGAGCGTATTCGAAATTGTGTTTAGTCCGACGGGTGGAACGCGGAAGGTGTCTGGCCTTGTGGCCGGGGCGCTGGACAAAAAGACCGTTACCGTCGATCTGACCGATAGCGGGCTAGATTTCAGCGCTGTCTCGATGACTGAGGACGACGTGGCCGTAATCTCTGTGCCGGCGTATGCCGGTAGAATCCCGGCTGTGGTGGCTGACCGGTTGGGCATGGTGCGCGGCAACGGGGCTCGGACTGTTTTGGTTTGTGTATACGGAAACCGCGCGTTTGAGGACACGCTCGTAGAGCTGGAGGACGTTGCGAAGCGCGCCGGATTTAGGGTGGTTGCAGCGGTTTCTGCTATTGCCGAGCATTCCGTTGCTCGTCAGTTTGCTGCTGGGCGACCGGATGCGCAGGATGCGGCGCAGCTCGCAGAGTTTGCGCAGCAAATTCAGCAAAAGCTGTTGGCTGAGGATGCGTCCGAGCCCTCTATTCCCGGCAATCGTCCTTATAAACAAGCCGGAGGTCACCGCATGGCACCCGAGGCAACAGAGGATTGCGTCTCCTGCGGTGCATGCGCCGCGGCGTGCCCCGTTTGTGCTATCGACAAGGGTGACCCCAAGCGAGCAGCTGGCGAGGCGTGCATCTCCTGCATGCGCTGCATTGCCGTATGTCCGCGAGGCGCTCGCAAGCTTGATCCCAACAAGCTATCCGCTGTTTCCCAGATGCTGAGCAAGGCTTGCGTCGTGCGGAAGGAATGCGAGCTCTTCATCTAGCGCATACGAAATTGGTGCAATGGGGCCAGGTTGATCTGCACCAACCTGGTGCAAACAAACCTGTCCACAATGCGCCATGAGTGAGGAGTGCTCCCGAGTGTCGGCAGAAAAGGAACGTCCCCAAGTGCCGCCTAAATACCGTTTATCGGAGAAAAAATACCGTTCGCCGGTCATAATGATTATTCTGGCTTTGGGCTTGTCTACAATAACCTCCGTAAAAGAAATGCGGAAGGTTACCGAGTCCCTCGGACGTGGGCCTAACCAAAGTCTTTGAACGGGTGTGTCTCTAGGGACGCATTCGCTTGATTTTGGTTGGGCTATATTTATGAAGGGACATGTCACCATGGGTTTCTTTTCTCGCCTGATGGGCGGTTCGGATGAGCAGAAGACTGCAGCTTCCGAGTTCGAAATCCTCGCTCCCGTTTCCGGCGAGCTTGTTCATCTAGAAAATACCAATGACCCCGCTTTTAGCAGCCGTGCCGTGGGCGATGGCGTTGCCGTGGTTCCCCAAGAGGGAACGGTGTGCGCTCCTGTTTCCGGCACCGTCGCGGCGCTGTTTCCGACTGAGCACGCACTGGGCATCATGTCCGACGACAGCTCTGCTCAGGTGATGCTGCATATCGGAATCGACACTGTTAAGCTTGAGGGCAAGGGCTTCCATGCGCTCGTTGCCCAGGGCGACCATGTCGACGCGGGCCAGCCCCTCGTCGAGGTCGATTTCGACGCGGTCCGCGCCGCCGGCTTCGATCCCACGGTCTTCGTCATCGTGTGCGAGCGTTCGGAGAACTCGACTCTTCGCGAGCATGCTTCCGGCCCTGTTGCTGTTAAAGAGCCTGTCATCTGGCTTTTCGAGTAAATTCTTGTGGTGGGTACCGTGGTTATCAAGCGAGTTTTTAACAACAACGTCGCAATGGTCACTTCGGACGATGGCTCCGAGCTCATCGTCATTGGCCGAGGCCTCTGCTTTGGCCGTCATGCCGGCGATGCCATCGACGAGGCATCAGTCGAAAAGACCTACGCGTTGCAGGAGGGAACTTCTCAGGACTCGCGTACGATTGACCGCTTGGCACATCTTTTGGAGTCCATCCCCACCGTCAACCTCGTGATTTCCGAGGACATTGTTCAGATGCTCCGTCGAGAGCTCAATGTTGATATCAACGACAAGATTCTCATTGCTCTTGCAGACCATATCAGCCTTGCTTTGGAGCGCGAGCGCAAGGGCGTTCGCTGCGAGAACCCGCTGCTGCTTGAGATTCAGCAGTTCTATCGCAAGGAGTACGCGCTTGCGGGCCGTGCCCTTCAGATTATCAAGGACTATTTGGGCATCCAGATGAGCGAAGAAGAGCAGGGTTTTATTACGCTGCATATCGTCAACGCCACCATGCCGCAACGCTCCGACCGTCTCATCATCTCGGTCCAGCTTGTTCGCGACGTGCTCGCGATTGTTTCCGAGCGCTATGCCACGACCCTCGACGACACCTCGCTGCCTTACGAACGTTTCGTTCGTCACCTGCAGTTTTTCGCGCAGCGAGCGCTCGATCCTACGGCCGGGCAAATCAACGGAGACGCGCTGTTCCGAATCGATGAAACGGCGTATCCGTGCGCATTCTCGTGTGCGGACGCCATAGCCGCCCACTTGTCGTCTACCTATAACGTTGTCGTTACCGATGCTGAGAAGAGTTATCTCGCATATCACATTGTTAACCTGCTTGGAGAACCTGGTCTCTAGGCATAACGTGCCCACACATCGATTGATATAAGGCAAGGCTCACGGTCTTGTCTAGGGCACATCTGTCTTAATTTGCGGAAAAGGAAGGGGAGTACCGCTATGACCGCAAAAAAGAAGTTCAATTTCAAAGCGCCGTTGGAGGTGTTCGCGAAGTCGATCGTTCAGCCGATGATGTATCTCTCGGTTGCCGGCATCCTGCTCATCGTGGGCATCATTCTGACCAACAAGACCATTTGTGCTTTGGTCCCCGTACTGGGCTCCGGTCCGTTCCAGCTTGTGGGCGCCGTTGTCTACCAGTCGCTGATGTTTATCATCAACAACCTCTCGATTCTGTTCTGCGTGGGCATCGCCGGCGCCATGGCAAAGAAGAACAAGGGCCATGCCTCGCTGATCGCCCTGATGTCGTTCTTCCTGTTCCTGCAGGCTAACAACATCGTGCTCAACGCCACCGGCTCTCTTGCCGATGCGAGCGGCATGCTCGGCCTTACCGGAACCGGCCAGGCCACCGTTATGGGCATCCAGGTGCTTGATACCGGCGTGTTTGGCGGCATCATCCTGGGCTGCATCACCGGTGCCGTGTTCAACAAGTACTCGAACAAGCAGTTCCCCATTGCCCTTTCGATGTTCTCGGGCGTTCGCTTCCCGTTCCTGATCATGATCATCATTTCCTGGATCATGGGCGCTGGCTTCTGCATCGTTTGGCCTCCGGTCCAGGGTGCCATCTCCTCCGTTGCCGGCATCATTAAGGAGTCGGGCAACATCGGTCTGTTTATCTACGGCATGCTCAACAAGCTGCTCGTTCCCACCGGTCTGCACCACCTCATCTACACCCCGTTCCAGTTCTCCGATGTGGGCGGCACCCTTACGCTGGGCGATCAGGTTATCGCCGGTGCCTATCCTATCCGTGTCGCCGAGATGGCAATGACGGGCCAGCCCTTCTCCGATAGCACCTACTTCAACAGCTACACCTTCAACAACCTGTGGCCCTACATCGGTATCGGTCTCGCCTTTATCTTCACCGCTTACAAGGGGAACAAGGATAAGACCAAGGCCGTTATCATCCCGCTGATCATCACCGCCGTGCTCTCCTGTGTCACCGAGCCCATGGACTTCCTCTTTGTCTTTGCCGCTCCCGTGCTCTTTGTTGTTCACTCGGTTCTTTCCGGTATCTTCCTGGTCCTGCTCAAGGTCCTCTCCGTGCCCGCTTCGACTGCAGGCGGCATCATCAACATCGTGGTTTCCAACCTGGTCCTTGGTGTCGATAAGACCAACTGGCCGATGATGCTCGTGCTCGGAGTCGTCAACGCCGCTCTGTACTTCTTCCTCTTCACCTTCCTGATTAAGAAGCTCAACCTCCACACGCCTGGCCGCGAGGAGGAGTCCGAGCTCGCCGAGTCCGTTGCCGAGGGCGAGGCCGCCGCGTCTGTCGCGGTGAAGCAGGGCGCTGTTGCCGCAGCTCCCGCAGAGGGCGTCGATGCAGGCATTGCCGACCTGGTCGCAGGTCTTGGTGGCAAGGACAACATCGAGGAGCTCGAGAACTGCTTTACGCGTCTCCGCGTGAACGTTAAGAACCCGGACCTCATCGATGAGAGCCTCATCAACCACGTGCCCAACAGCGGCATCAACCGCAACGGCAATAATATCCAGATCATCTTTGGCATGAAGGTCGCCGAGATGCGCGACAAGGTCGAAAACGCAATTGAGAAGGAGCAGTAAACAATGATCATTACTCTGTGTGGTGGCGGATCCACCTTTACCCCCGGCATCGTCAAGTCCATCGCCCTGCGCAAGGACGAGCTCGACGTTGACGAGATTCGCCTGTACGACATCAACGAGGAGCGCCAGCGCAAGATCGGCGTGCTCGTGGACTGGATTTTGCACGAGGACCTCGGCCTGGACATCAAGCTCACGGTGACCACCGACAAGAAGACGGCTTTTACCGACGCGAGCTTCGTGTTTGCCCAGATGCGCGTGGGCGGCTACGCCATGCGCGAGCAGGACGAGAAGATTCCGCTGCGTCACGGCTGCGTGGGCCAGGAGACTTGCGGTTGCGGCGGCCTTGCCTACGGCATGCGCACCATCTTCCCCATGGTCGAGCTGATCGATGACGTTGAGAAGTACGCCAAGAAGGACTACTGGATTCTCAACTACTCCAACCCTGCCGCCATCGTCTCCGAGGGCTGCCGTGTGCTGCGCCCCAACGCTCGTATCATCAACATCTGCGACATGCCGATCGCGATCATCGACGTGGTTTGCGCCGCGCTCGATATCGACAAGAAGGATGTCGAGTACGATTACTTTGGCCTCAACCACTTTGGTTGGTTCACCTCGATCCGCCACAAGGGCGAGGAGGTGCTCCCGCAGCTGCGCGAGTACATCAAGGAGCACCAGATCCTGCTGCCCGATTCTTACCTCAAGGGCATGGGCTCGCTCATGGTCAAGAAGCCCGAGGAGGCCACTGACGAGCACCCCGAGCAGAACCGCCACACCAAGGGCAGCTGGTACTACGTCTGGAAGGGCGAGTACGAGATCATGGAGTGCTTCCCGGAGTACCTGCCCAACACGTATCTGAACTACTACCTGCAGCAGAAGGAGTTCGTCGAGCACTCCAACCCCGAGCGCACCCGTGCTAACGAGGTTGAGGAGACGCGCGAGAAGAACCTCTTTGATGGTATCGATCACTACGAGAAGACGGGCGAGATCGACGAGAGCACGTTCTATGCGGGCAGCCACGGCGACTGGATTGCCGACCTGGCCATCGCTCTGAAGAACGACACCAAGCAGCGCTTCCTGGTCATTTGCGAGAACAAGGGCGCTATCCCCAACATGCCCTACGACGCTATGGTCGAGCTGCCTGCCTACATTGGCAAGAACGGCCCCGAGGTCATCAGCCGTGACAACATTCCTCTGTTCCAGCAGGGCCTCATGATGCAGCAGCTGAACTCCGAGAAGCTCGTGGTCGAGGCTACGATCGAGGGTTCGTACGAGAAGGCGCTCAAGGCCTTTACTCTGAACAAGACCGTGCCGTCGATGAAGGTCGCCAAGGAGGTTCTCGACGACATGATCGAGGCCAACAAGGGTTACTGGCCTGAGCTTAGCTAAAGACAGAAGGTCGCTGGCACAAAAGAGCCGCTGACCGTAAAACTTGACCAATGCCCCGTTCGCGTGCTTGCGCGGACGGGGCATTGTCATTTGATAACGCGTTTTATCAAATATGGCATTTATCTGCGGTAATGTCCTTTTTCACCGCTGAGGACGACGTTTCATACCGCCTGCCGAACCGTGTTGCTGCCAAATAACTATTTAGGTCAGTGTGTTGCGTGTAGCAATTTCGCCCGGCCTCGCCTCCGGGCTGCCATGTGAGAGGGGATCTTATGGCTCGACTGCATGTAATGGAACGCAGCCACGCTCAGGCCGTCATGGACGACCTGCACGATGCGCTCGGACGTCGTCTGGCGGTGAGCTCGCTCGCCCCGTGTCCCGTGGAGTTTACGGCAGCGCTCGTCAACCTGTGTTCGACGCAGAGCTGCGGCAAGTGCACGCCCTGCCGCGTGGGCCTGAGCGCACTGAGTGACCTGCTCGCTGATGTGCTCGAAGGGCGTGCTGACGAGTCCACGCTCAACTTGATCGAGCGCACCGCCCGCACCATCTACCTTTCGAGCGACTGCGCCATCGGCTACGAAGCTGGCGCCATGGCACTCACGGCCATTCGCGGTTTCCGCGACGACTTTGAGCACCACATCCGCGAGCACTCCTGTGGCTTTGACCGCGAGGCCCGCGTTCCGTGTGTCTCGGGCTGCCCGGCACACGTCGACATTCCTGGTTACATCTCGCTCGTCGAGGCCGGCCGTTATGCCGACGCCGTCAAGGTCATCCGCAAGAACAACCCGCTGCCGCTCGTCTGCGGTCTGGTGTGTGAGCATCCCTGCGAGATGCACTGCCGCCGCGGTATGGTCGACGACCCCATGAACATCCTGGCTCTCAAGCGTTTTGCCGTTGAGCACAGCGACCTCAACGACCACAAGCCGCATGTGGTGGACAACACCGGCAAGTGCATCGCCGTGATCGGTGGCGGCCCGGCCGGTCTTTCCTGCGCCTACTACCTGGCCGTGATGGGCCACAAGGTGACCATTTTTGAGCAGCGCCACCACTTGGGCGGCATGCTGCGCTACGGCATCCCCAGCTATCGCCTGCCGCGCGAGCGCCTGCAGGCCGAGATCGACTGGATCTTGAGCGCCGGCATCGACGTGGAACTCGACCATTCCGTGAATGGCGAGGAGCTCGCCCGTCTGCGTGGCGAGTTCGATGCCGTCTACCTGGCCATCGGTGCCCATAGCGACAAGAAGCTCGGCCTTCCGGGCGAAGGGGCGCCCGGCGTGGAGTCGGCCGTCAAGATGCTGCGCGCCATCGGTGACGACGAGTTGCCCGACCTAAGCGGCCAGCGCGTGTGCGTCATCGGCGGCGGCAACGTTGCCATGGACGTGGCTCGCTCTGCCGTGCGCTGCGGCGCCGAAAAGGTAAGCATCGTCTACCGCCGCCGCATCTGCGATATGACGGCCCAGGACGCCGAGATTGCCGGTGCCCAGGCCGAGGGTTGCGAGGTTTTGGAGCTCACAGCCCCGCTCGGTATTGAGACGGGCGAGGACGGACGCGTGAGCGGCCTGCGCGTGCAACCGCAGATTATCGGCGAGCCCCGTCGCGGTCGTCCGGCCCCGCGTGCCGCCGCGACGCCCGAGCGCGTCATTCCCTGCGAGCGCGTGTTCGTGGCCATTGGCCAGGGCATCGATTCCAAGCCGTTTGAGGACATGGGCATTGCCTGTAAGTGGGGCTGCGTGGTCACCGATTCGGATGGCGCCGTGCCTAACTTCGATGGCCTCTTTAGCGGCGGCGACTGCCAAACCGGCCCCGCCACCGTCATCCGGGCCATCAACGCCGGCCGCGTTGCTTCGGCAAATATCGACCGCTACCTGGGCTTTGACCACAAGATTAAGCTCGACGTGGAGCTGCCGACCGTCCAGTTTAAGGGCAAGCACGAGTGCGGCCGCTGCGAGCTGGGTGAGCGCGAGGCCGGCGAGCGTATTCACGATTGGAATCTGGTCGAGCAGGGTCTCACCGAGCAGGAGGCGCGCCAGGAGGCAAGCCGCTGCCTGCGTTGCGACCACTTTGGCTTTGGCGCGTTCCGCGGAGGGAGGAACCTGGAATGGTAGAGCTCAACAAAACCACTGTCGGCGACAACAGCGAAAACGGAGCGCACAACATGGTCAGGCTCATTATCGATAACTGCGAAGTCGTGGTACCCGAGCACACCACGATCCTGGATGCGGCCAAGTCCGTCGGCATCCAGATTCCCACCCTGTGCTACCTGCGCGATCTAAACGAGATCGGTGGCTGCCGCGTGTGCGTGGTCGAGGTTGAGGGCTGCGACCAGCTGGTTGCCGCCTGCAACAACTACGTGCTCGACGGCATGGTGGTCCACACCAACAGCCCCAAGGCCCGCGAGGCCCGTCGCACCAACGTGCAGCTGCTGCTGTCCCAGCACGATTCGCAGTGCACGAGCTGCGTGCGCAGCGGCAACTGCAACCTGCAGACCATCGCCAACGACCTGGGCATTTTCTATCTACCGTATCAAAGACATTTGGCGGGCGAGGGCTGGGATTTCGATTTCCCCATCATCCGCGAAAACGACAAGTGCATTAAATGCATGCGCTGCATCAAGGTGTGCGAGAGCGTGCAGGGCCTGGGGATTTGGGACCTGACCAACCGCGCCACGCATACCGCCGTGGGTACCCGCGGGCGCGCGCCGATCGGCAAGACCGATTGCGTCGCGTGCGGCCAGTGCATTACGCATTGCCCGACGGGCGCACTGCGCGAGCGCGACGATACCGAGACCGTGTTTGACGCGCTCGCTAATCCTGACAAGATCGTGTTGGTGCAGATTGCGCCGGCCGTGCGTAGCGCCTGGGGCGAGGAGCTCGGCATTCCGCGCGAGGAGGCTACCGTCGAGCGCCTGGCTTGCGCGCTGCGCCGCGTGGGCTTCGAGTACGTGTTCGACACCGATTTTTCGGCTGACCTCACCATTATGGAGGAGGGCTCCGAGCTGCTCGAGCGCCTGGGTGCCGCCGCTAAGGGTGAGGATGATGGCCGCGGCTGGCCCATGTTTACGAGCTGCTGCCCGGGTTGGGTGCGCTTTGTGAAGGCCCGCTATCCGGAGTTTGTCGACAGCCTGTCTACGTCCAAGTCGCCGCAGCAGATGTTCGGCGCCATCGCCAAGACCTACTACGCCAAGGTGCTGGACGTGGAGCCCGAGCGCCTGTTCGTGGTGTCCGTGATGCCGTGTACGGCCAAGAAGGCCGAGTGCGCGCTGCCGAGCATGGTGGGCGAGGACGGCACGCCCGACGTGGACGTTGCGCTGACGGTGCGCGAGATGGTGCGCATGATCCGCGCGAACCACGTGAGCGTGGATACGCTGGTTGAGGAGCCGCTCGATACGCCGCTGGGCTTTGGCACGGGCGCGGGCGTGATCTTTGGCGCCACGGGCGGCGTGATGGAGGCCGCCGTGCGCTCGGCCTATTACCTGGTGACGGGCAAGAACCCCGACGCCGACTTTTTTACCGATGTGCGCGGCCTGGACGGCTGGAAGGAGGCCGTGGCCGGTATCGATGGCACCAAGGTGCGCGTCGCCGTGGCGCACGGGCTAGGCAACGCCGCCCGCCTGCTCGACGCGATTCGCGACGGCCGCGTGAGCTATGACTTCGTTGAGGTCATGGCGTGTCCGGGCGGCTGCGTCGGTGGCGGCGGTCAGCCCATCCACGACGGCTGCGAGCTGGCAGCCGAGCGTGGCCAGGTGCTCTGGGGCCTGGATGCCGCTGCGGACATTCGCTTCTCGCACGAGAATCCCGATGTCCAGGCGTGCTACCGCGAGTTCTTGGGTGAGCCGCTCTCGCCACTGGCCGAGGAGCTGCTGCATACCGACCATCACGCATGGACGATGCCCAACGAGGGGACGTGCTAGCGATGCGCGCGTTTGATTTTGAGATGTCGCGCCGGGGGTTTGCCTCGGCGCTCGCCGCGGGCGCCCTGTCGCTTGCGCTCGCGGGCTGTGGCGGCGGGGCCGCCGGTGCCGGGTCCGCCGCGGGCTCGGCTGCCACGGACGGCGCCGGTGCTGCTGCCGAGCCGGTCGAGGTGCACGTCGCCTCGCTCAAGGGGCCGACCTCGATTGGTCTGGTGCAGTTTATGGACCGGGCGGCCGATGGCGAGACGGACAATGAGTTCGACTTTGCGATCAACACTGCCGCCGACGAGATCGTGCCCAAGGTCATTCAGGGCGATATCGACATTGCCCTGGTGCCAGCCAACGTGGCGAGCGTGCTCTACAACAAGACCGAGGGCGCGGTGCAGGTCATCGACATCAACACGTTGGGCGTGCTGAACGTTGTGACGGGCGACGCGGACGTGACCTCGTTTGGTGACCTGGCGGGTCGCACCGTCTACATGACGGGCAAGGGCACCACGCCAGAGTACGTCATGAACTACCTGCTGGAGCGCGCGGGCCTGACCGGCCAGGTGGCGCTCGAGTTTAAGAGCGAGCCCACCGAGGTGCTGTCGGCCCTGCTTGCCGATCCGTCTGCCGTGGGCGTGCTGCCGGAGCCGTTCAAGACCGCTGCCATCGCCAAGAGCGAAGGCAAGCTGTCGGCTCCGGTAAGCCTGACCGATGTGTGGGACGAGCTGGCAGGTGACACGGGTTCGCGCCTGCTGACGGGCGTGACCGTGGTGCGCCGCGCGTTTGCCGAGGAACATCCCGAGGCCGTGGCGGAGTTCTTGAGCTGCCATGCGGCGAGCGTTAAGGCTGTCAATGCAGCGCCGGCAGACTGGGCGCAGGCCGTGGTCGATGCCGGCATCGTGGACAACGCCACGATTGCCGAGAAGGCGATTCCCGGCTGCATGCTTGTCTGCCAGACAGGCAAGGATATGAAGGCGGCGCTTGGCGGGTATCTGCGGGTGCTGTCCGACGCGGACGCGAGTGCCGTGGGCGGTAAACTTCCGGCTGACGATTTCTACTACATGGAGTAGCCCGTGCGTGCGTTTGCTCGACAAATGACAGAGCGTATGAAGGCGGTGGCGGCAGCAGGTGCCGTCGCCGCCTTTTGGCTTGCCGCGTGGATGCTGGTGGCGGCGCTGGTGGCGCAACCGCTGATCTTGCCGGGGCCGGGCGCTGTTGCCTTGACGCTGCTGCGCCTGGTGTGCGATGGCGGTACCTGGGCGATTTTGGCGGGCTCGGGCGCGCGAATATTGGGCGGACTGGCGCTTGCCGCGGTGTGTGGTGGCGTGCTTGCCGGCATTTCGTCACGTTCGCGGGCGTTTGCGCACCTGGTGGCTCCGGCGCTGTCGTTTGTAAAGGCGACGCCGGTCGCCTGCGTTGTGGTCCTGTTGCTTATCTGGCTGGGGTCGGCACGCGTGAGCATCGCGGCGGTCTTTTTGATGGCGCTGCCGGGCGTGTATTTTTCGCTGGCCGAGGGGCTGACTCAGGTGAATAAACCGCTGGAGCAGATGTTCCGTCTGCATGGCGTGCGCGCTTGGCGCCTGTTTTGCGCCCACACCTGGCGCGAGGTGCTGTCGTTTGTGCTTTCGTGCGCCCGCGCCGTGATCGGCATGAGCTGGAAGGCCGGCGTGGCAGCCGAGCTGATCGGCATGGCGGTGGGCACCGTGGGTGAGCGCATCTATCAGGCAAAGCTTTTGATTGAGACGGCTGATCTGCTGGCGTGGACCGTGCTGGTCGTTGCCGCCTCGTGGGCGTGTGAGCGCGTGCTGGTGTGGCTTCTGCGGGTTTCGGGGCCCGTGGTGTGGCGCGCGGCCGTGCGGGCGCATGGGCATGGACTGCGCGGGCGTGCGGGGGCTGCGAGCGATGGCGCTGCGGCGGAGCTTGCGCTTGCCGTGGGCGATCGCGCGCCGTGGGCTCCGGCACTGGACGGTCTGGCGCTCAACGTGCCCGCGGGCGGGCGTATCTGTGTGATGGGTGCTTCGGGTGCGGGCAAGTCGACGCTGCTTGCGCTAGCGGCGGGGGAGTCCGCGCCGTGCTCGATGGTGTTTCAGGATGCACGCTTGGTCGAATCCGCCTCGGCGCTGGATAACGTGTTGGTGTGCGCCGATGCGCGCGTGGATGCTTCGAGCGCCGCGGCATTGCTGCGCCTGCTGGTGCCAGGGATCGACGTGCATGCTCGCGTGGCCGAGCTTTCGGGCGGGCAGCGCCGTCGCGTCGAGATCGCTCGAGTCCTGCTGTGCCCGGGCGGCGCCGTTATTCTGGACGAGCCCTTTACCGGTCTAGATACCGCCGCACGCGACGCATGCGCCGAGGTCGTGCTCGACCTGCTCGACGGCCGCATGCTCCTGCTCGCCACGCACGATGTCGCCGACGCTCAGGCCCTCGATATCTCGGACATCATCACGCTCTAAATACTAACTCAGCTACAAAATGATTCGTTTTCCTCCGTTCCCATGGGGTCGGGTGTGGTATTCTATCTGCGGGGTAATACTTAGGAATACCAAGTAATACCAACGCCGCAGAAACAAACTCCGGATGCGGGCCAATCGGGTTGCCTTCACAGCCCGTCGCCCAGCCGCGTGGCCCGCATCTATCCGCACTACCGTCGTTTCAAAAAGGAAGCGCCATGGCAGAACACATGACCCCCGTAGTCGCGAAGGTCTTGCCCGAGGAGAAGGCAGCCTTCGCGGCGGCAACTCAGCTCGTGGGCACCACGCCGTCCAACGCCATCCGCATGTTTATCGCCGCGTTCAATCGCTGCGGCACCTTTCCGTTTGACATCTCGCCCAACGGGGCCTTTGGCAAAGAGTGTCCTCAACAGCTAGTCGTTGAAGAACGTCCCCAATGACTAGTCGTCGGGAGGAGGTCGGCATGCTCAATGCGATGATTTGGGCGCTTGCCTGTTTTGGCGTCGTCGCTGCCGATATTGCCCTGAGCGTGGTTTTGTTTTCCGCTCTGGGCGTCGCGTCAGTGTTCATGGGTTTTTCGATCGATGACCTCGACATTCAATTGCTTCAGGCCGTCGCGCAGACGGCATCGTTTTTGATGGCGCTACTGTGGTGGCGTTATCTGTGGCCGCGTTCGTTTATGGCACGCCGGCAAAGCGAGCATCCGCTCGGCGGGGGAGCACGTGGGGCGTGGAAGCGCATCGCCTGCGTTATCGTGATTGGCCTGGCCCTGCAGGTGGTTGTTGGCTACGTGACCGACGCCGTGCTGTCGCTGTTGCCCGAGGCCGCGGCCGACTACAGCGAGCTTGTCGAGGAAACAGGCATGGGCGACACCAGCTATCTCGCCGTCCTGACTACGGTGCTCGGTGCCCCATTTTGTGAAGAGCTGCTGGTGCGCGGCATTATTTTTGAGTTTTCGCTCCGAGCGTTTAATCCGCAGTGCCGCCCACTTTGGAAGCGCCGGCGTCGTGCGAACGCGCAGGACGGAGCCATGGTGCCCTGGGCGGCCCCAAGCACGTGGGGTATCGCCGCGGCGATTGTGTTGCAGGCGGCAATCTTCGGTTTTATGCACATGAATTGGGTGCAGGGTTGCTACGCGGGTGCCGCCGGCCTCATCTTTGGTTGGGTGCTCGTGACGACCGGAAAGCTCCGCTACACGATCCTGCTGCACTTTGCCTTTAATGCCGGGTCGTATCTCATGACGTTGCTCTGGTTTGTGAACACGCCGCTCGATGTGGCAATTACGGTCGCTATCGCCGGCGTCATCCTCGTTGAGGCAATGCGTTCGCTGCGCCACGCGTGTGGGGTGGATGCAGCGAGCGCACCGCTGCCCTAGTTGCGGCGTCCGCCTCCGTTGGCGCCCTGTCGTCCCTGGGCCGCGCGATTGCGACCGGCAGTGTTTTGCGCGCGCGACATGCCGCTGTGCCCCTTGCTGCCCTTGGGCCCCTTGCCGGCGGCGCCACCGTGCGGCTTGCCGCCCTTCTTGCCGGTGCCGTGTCCACCGCCAGCAGACGTCTCGCCCGGGCGTGGCGGCACGGGGCGAATCAGACAATGCTTGGTGTAGCCGATCAGATCGCGGCGGCCGGCTTTCTCTAACGCCTCGCGCACGAGCTTGTAGTTTTCGGGCTTGCGATACTGGATGAGTGCGCGCTGCATGGCCTTCTCGTGCGGGTCGCGCGCCACATAGATCGGTTCCATGGTGCGCGGATCAACGCCGGTGTAGTACATGCACGTCGACATGGTGGACGGCGTGGGGTAGAAGTCCTGCACCTGCTCGGGCATGTAGCCCATGTCTCGCACGGCCTCGGCAAGATCCACGGCTTCCTTCATGGTTGAACCAGGGTGGCTCGAGATTAGATACGGCACTACGTACTGTTTGAGTCCGTATTCACGGTTCAATCGTTCAAATTTGCGACAGAACGCGTCGTAGACAGCGCGGCTCGGCTTGCCCATCACAGACAGCACCGCATCGCTCACGTGCTCGGGCGCTACGCGCAGCTGGCCAGAGACATGATGCTCCAGCAGCTCGCGCAAAAACTCGTCCGAGGCATCGGCCATGGTGTAGTCGAAGCGGATGCCGCTGCGCACGAAGACCTTTTTAACGCCCGGCAGCTGGCGCAGGTCGCGCAACAGCTGCGTGTAGCCGCTCTCGTCGACCACCATGTTCTTGCACACGCTCGGCCACAGGCAGCGCTTGTTCTTGCACACGCCGTGCTTGAGCTGCTTGTCGCAGGCCGGACGGCTAAAGTTTGCCGTCGGCCCGCCCACGTCGTTGATGTAGCCCTTAAACTCGGGATCGCGCGTGAGCAGCTCGGCCTCGCGCATAATCGAGTCGTGGCTGCGCATCTGCAGCACGCGACCCTGGTGGAAGGTGAGGGCGCAAAACGAGCACTCGCCAAAGCACCCGCGGTTGGAGCTGATCGAAAACTTGATCTCGGCAAAGGCCGGCACGCCGCCTGCGGCATCGTAGTCGGGATGCCAATCGCGTGCGTAGGGGAGTTCGGCCACCTCGTCCATCTCGTCGGTGGTGAGCGTCG
>JAIHVJ010000198.1 GCA_022720335.1 Collinsella sp. | reverse complement strand
CTGCGTCTCTCAATCCACCCCCGGATGGACGCAAACCCTCACGACCGACGAAAACGGTCGAGCGGCCCTTGATAACGTTCCCCTGGGAACCTTCACCATTTATGAGTCGAAGGCCCCCGAGGGCTACCTGCTGCCCAGCGACAGCTGGACCTATACCGTTGGAGCCGACCAGCTCGGCGATTCAGGCGTGGTCGAGATCGAATCTCGCGTTTCCGATATCCCCATTGCGTTTAACCTTGAGATTTCCAAATTCAAGGATTACGGCAATAGCGACCAATCCGGCCTGGAGCAGCCGGCGGGTGGTGTTGTCTTTGAGGTTGTCAGCAACAGCTCTCAGCAGGTTGTTGGCACACTGATCACAAACATCTATGGCTTTGCCTCCACCAAAGATCAGCCCGAAGCTTGGTTCGGCACAGGCAAGCGACCCGCCGGTGTCCACGGAGCCGTCCCATACGACCGTGCCGGCTACACGGTTCGCGAGGTTCCGGAAACCGTCCCCGAGGGTTTTAAACGTGCAGGGGAATGGACCGTCGGGGCCAATCAGATTTCCGACGGCGCCGAGCTTCAATATATCGTGGACAACCACGCTCTGTCGACGCATCTCCAGATTGTAAAACGCGATGCCCAAACAGGCGCTTCTGTTCCCCTAGCCGGATTCACCTTCCAACTCCTCGACAGCAATCACGAACCTGTCTCACAAACTTGCTGGTATCCAGCACATAACGTAATGGACACCTTTACGACTGACGCGACCGGGACCGTCACACTGCCCGAATCGCTCGTGCCGGGCACCTATTATGTACGCGAAACCTCGGCCAAAGAGCCCTATCTTGTCGGCGAAGAGATCGAGGTAAACATACCCGCCGACATGAACCTAACGCCCGTTGCAATCGCCTCGTATTATGACCACGCCGCGACCGGAAACATCAGGATCGTTAAAACCGATGCCATAGACGGCAGCAGCCTCGCGGGCGCCGTCTTTGAGATCCGTGCCTCGGGTGATATCGTGCGCCCCGACGGTAGCATTGCCGCGCTCGACGGTGAGACTGTCGCGACCGTCACGACGGATGAAACTGGAGAAGCACGCGCGGGCAACCTCCCACTGGGATCTGGCACCGCACGCTACGAGGTTGTCGAGACTCAAGCGCCGGCAGGCTTCTTGCTCGATCAGACAACCCATATTGTCGACCTTACTTATGCCGACCAGAAAACACCCGTTGTAGAAGCACGGCTTAACGTATCCGACGATTACACCAAGGTTAATATCTCCAAGGTCGATGCAAGCGGTGAGCAGGAAGTGGAAGGCGCACAGCTCGCCTTATATGGTCCCGATAAAACCGAAATAGACTCCTGGACCTCATCCGACAAGCCACACCGCCTCGAACATCTTGCACCCGGCACCTACTCGTTGCGCGAAATGATGTCTCCGCGGACCTATGACCTTGCCGAGGAGATAACGTTTGAAATAAAGGATACGGGAGAAGTCCAATCCGTCGCGATGAAGGATGCGCCCATCGAGATCAAGGGGCAGGTCGACAAGCGTCAGGAACTTGTCCAACCTATCGAAAAGGGCCTGTTGGCTAACGGCGATGGTAAAAACCGTGCCGCGATGCAAACCAATACGGATGGGCTTTTCTCCTATACCATCGACGCTCGAAACGATTCAACTACCTGGGTTGATGAGTTTACAATTACCGATGATCTTGAGTGTGCCGAGGACGATACGGCGAGATTCGTCTCAATCGAAACCACCGTCGCCATCGGCGACCTCAATGGTCTGTGCAACGTGTGGTATCGCACGACGCCGTTGGACTCGACAGACGTCGATGAGCCGGCAAACGCGACACTTGACGATGGGCACGAAAATCCTTGGCTTGAGTCCGACGAAGTAAGGGAAAATCTGGGTGAGGATTGCCGCCTCGTCGATTACGACGGCTGGCACCTCTGGAAGGCGGATGTCTCGACCACGGAATCCACCACACTCGAGGCGAAAGAACTCGACCTTGCGTCCAATACCGTCGTAACGGGCATTCGCATTGAATACGGTGCGGTAGCCGCCGGCTTTACGACTCGAAGCGATGCGGATTCTTGGACCCGCGATGATCTCAAAGATGAGCACGACGACCTTGACGATGCCAAAGCAATCCTTGGCACAGACGCTCGGGGCGCAATCGTGCACATGCAGGCGACGTCGGCTTATACGCCCCAAACCGCACTCACCAACAGCGCACGCGTCGATCTTTGCCGCAACGGCGGCGGCGATAAACTTGAGTCACATGACGAGGACCGTGTCATTCAACGCTGTACCCTACCGCAGGACCTACCGGCAACAGGATCAGTTCCCATCGCCGCTTGCATCACCGCGCTCCTGACCTCGGGTGCCGCAGCCCTATGGTTCGCTCGCCTTAGGTCGACCCCAAAGAAGCGCTAGCGCGATGAAAAAGCGGGCGAGCCAGTCCCCCTGGCTCGCCCGCTTTCAATCATGTAAATCGCCGTATCTACTCTGCAGACGAAGATCCACCATCAACGATTGCCTGCTCGGACTCAGGAATCCCATCGGCACCCGTACTCTGTTCTTGCTCCACCTCTTCGCTGATTGCGGAGGCGGGGGTCGAGCCCTTTGCACCCACGATGTAGGCAGCCCCAAATCCTAACGCAATGGCAATCAAGGTCAAAATCACGTAGACAGGCCAATGGCGCTTAATATACGAAAACACGTTGACTCCTTAGAGCTCCGTCTACGAACGGCGGATAACCTCGGTCACGACCTCGGATACCGTGGCAATGTTCGTCGGGTTGACATTGTGGGGCAGGTCGTCCTCGGTACGAGCGCAAGCCAGACGCGTGCCGTCCACGCCGGCGATGGTGAGGGCTCGGCGGCTCGCCTCGAGCGCGGCATAGGCATCGGTCTTGGCATAGGGCATCTCGAGCGCGCCACAATCGACATGGAACGACTTGCACACCTTGCTGACCAGGTTCATGATGCGGCGATCGCCCTTGAGCAGCTGCTGTTCGCCCTCGACCGTCACCACCGAAAGCCTACCGGCGCCGACGGATTCAAGATTGATGAAGAATACGCCGCGGAGCTTATCGCGATGCGAAGCCAAGAAGGCCTTCATGCCGGCGCCATCACAATCCGAGGCGCCCGTTGCCACAAACCAGATATCGTGACCGAGCAGCTCATCAT
>JAIHVJ010000018.1 GCA_022720335.1 Collinsella sp. | reverse complement strand
GGACTCAATACTTTAGCACACACATTGACGTCTATACCCAAAAAGAGGACTGGATATAGGCGAGAATACGCTGGTTGACCACAACATCTAGGCCTGTTCTGTGCCTGCGGCCTCCAGGCCGATCAAACGAAACGGATCCGCCACGCCGCCGATCGACTTTTGCAGTTCGCGCTGACGCTGCGAGTCCTGCGCGGCCCGCACGGTCAGCGCACGACGGGCCTCATCATCGAGCGAACGGTCCTGGCGCAGCTTGGCCTGTGCGGCACGCATGCGACGCTTGATGGTGTAGAGCTCGAGCGTATCGAGCATAAACGCGATGTTCGTCTCGGTGGGGTGCTTGCTCGTCGCCGAGATGCGCCCGGCACTCACAAGCGTTGCCGCCTCGGGACACACCGAGCGTGCCGCATCCATGCAGGCTGCAGGATCGGTTCCCGGCGGCGTTGCCAGAACGGCCCATGCGATGGACTCGTGACGTGGGTCAACCCACTCGATGGAGCAGATGCGGTCGGCATACGTGCGGAACAGGTCGGGGTAGCTCGTGAGCATCGTCAACAGTTCGCGCTCCCCTGCCAAGGACTTGCGTTCAAGATCGGTAAGAACCATCGGCGCCGCCGCAGCCGGTGCGCCCGAACCGTCAGCCGCAGGCACAGCGCCCATACCATCAGGCACATCGATCGGCGGCAAGTCGTCAACGACCTCCACTGGTGCAGCACCATAGGCATCGAGCGGGACGTAGTCGTACGGGTCCTCCTCGACCGGTGCGGACACCGGTGGCGTCGCACCCGCGGCCCAGGCACCGCGAGACGTCCCCTGCGAACCAGACGCCCGACCGCCCGCGCTGCCCGCGCGCTCAGCTTGCGCGCGTTGACGCTCATAGTTCTGCTCACGACGTCGTTCCGCATCCTCGCGCTTGGCGACATCGCGAAACACACGGCCCGAGCTCGCGCGCACGGTCTCCAGATCCAAACCCAGCAGGTCGGCAATCTGGATAAAGTACGTGTCGATCATATAGCTATCGCGCAGCGGATAGATGAGCGTTAGCGCATCCTCGAGCGCCTTGGCGCGACCGCCCGGCGTGGTGATGTCGCTCGACTCCTGCAGCGAACGGTAGACAAAGTCCATGAGCGGCTCGGCCGCGTCGATGCGCGCCTGCAGCTCCTGGCCGCCGTGCGCCGTAATAAACTCCATAGGGTCGTTGCCGTCGGGCAGTACCACGCAGCGCAGGTCCATCGAATCCTGCTCGATAAACTGAATCGCGCGGCGGGCGGCCCTCTGGCCCGCGGCATCGCCATCGAACATATACACGATGCGCTTGGCAAAGCGGGTGAGCGTCTTTACATGATGCTCCGTGAGCGCGGTGCCCAGCGTGGCGACAACGTTTTTAATCCCCGCCTCCCAGCAGGCGATGCAATCGGTATAGCCCTCCACCACGATGGCGGTATCCTGCGCGACGATAAACTCCTTGGCCCAATTAAAACCGTAGAGGTTTCGCTTTTTATGAAACACGCTCGTCTCGGCGGTGTTGAGGTACTTAGGCTGGCCGTCGCCCATAATGCGACCGCCAAAGGCAATGTTGTGACCCTGCTCGTCAAAGATGGGGAACATCACACGGTCGTAGAAGCGGTCGGCAAGCTGCCCGCGCCCGCGGCTCACGGCAACATTGGCGTCGATCATCTCCTGCGGGGTAAAACCCGCCTGGGACAGGTGCGACACCAGCGCGTTACGGCCTGGTGCAAAGCCCAGGCAGTAGCGGCGGCAGACGTCGCCACCCATGCCGCGGCTGGCAAAGTACTCGCGCGGACGACCGTCCTTACCGCGCATAAGCATGGTGTGGTAGAACTGGGCGGTCTCGGCGCACAGATCGTAGATGCGGGCACGCTTAGTACCGCGCTCGCGGCGATCTCCGGTGTCGTGCAGCTCAATACCTGCGCGATCGGCCAAATAACGGATTGACTCGGGAAAGCTCAGGTTCTCGCGCTTCATGATATAGGTGAAGACGTCGCCACCCTCGCCGCAGCCAAAGCAATGCCACACCTGCGTGGCGGGAATAATGTGGAAGGACGGCGTCTTTTCGCCATGGAAGGGGCAGCAGCCCCAAAACTCATGGCCGCGGGGCTTAAGCTCAACCGTTTCCTGCACGATGGCAACCAAGTCAGACGCAGCGCGTACCTGGTCTTTTTCCTCATCGCTAATCACGGATGCTCACCCCCTGATCGCCCAAGTTGTGACGAATATCTTCGATATTACCCTCGACGGTCGCGATCAACTCATCCAGCGAATCGAACACACGCGAGGGACGCAGCCAGCGCGTAAACGCCAGCGAAACGAAAGCGCCGTACAGGTCGCCCGTATAACCAATTAAGTTGGCCTCGAGATGCGCCGAAGCGGCATCGTCGGCATACGTCGGCGGCAGTCCGACGTTAACGGCAGCGGGCCACACGATGTCATTGACCAGCACCAGACCCTCATACACGCCATCGGCTGGCACCTGAATGCCGTCGGGAACCTGCAAGTTTGCCGTGGGAAAGCCCATGCCAGAACCCTCGTGACGGCCGCGAATAACACCGCCGCGCACCATATACGGACGGCCGAGTAACTCAGCAGCAAGCTCCACATGGCCCTGTCCCAGCTCATGACGAATGCGGGTGGCGCAAATGGCCTCACCGCCCTCGCAAAGCAGGTCGTGACCATACACGTCAACGCCGTGCTCGGAACCCCAGGAGCGCATCTCGGCAACACCAGAAGCACCGCCACGACCCAGCCTAAAGTCACTGCCAACGCGAATCGAGCGAATGTCGACTACGCGTGACAGCAGTGCGAGAAAACCGACATGGTCGAGTGCCGCAACCTCAGGCGTAAAGGGAACGGCCACCACTGTATCGACCCCAGTCTGAGCCAAGGCATGCAGACGGTCGGCCCTCGTCATCAATTTTTGAGCGGGCGAAGGGCTCACCACAACGTCCGGGTCGGGATCGAAGGTAACCACGACCGCCTTACAGCCATGGGCACGGGCATCACGGACAAGCGCTTCGATGAGTTCCTGGTGTCCACGGTGAACGCCGTCGAACACGCCAATGGCAATCGATGCGGCACCCAAGTGCTCACACTCATCAAACGTATCGGCAGCAACGATGCGAGCCTCGTCCGACTCGCCCGCGAAAAAGACACGCGCGAGCTCGCGAGCGGACAACATCATCGAACACCGCCGACTGCCTGCGGAAACACGTGCTCCATGACAAAGCGGCCGCCCTCAATGCGGGCGAGCGCCTTGAGTCCCCCATCGAGCACCAACGCAAACGGCGCCTTCAAGGCATCGAAATCGGCAAGCGCACGCTCAACGGGAATGCGTCGGCCGCAGAGCAGGTCGTCGGCAAGATTGCCCGGCAAGTCAACACGTGTGGCGCCCAGGGCCGCAATGGGATCCAGGGCAAAGCCAGCCGCGGACTCGGGAGAAAGCTCCTCGGCCGCATGACAAGCGCCAATGGAAACAACACCGGAAGCCGTGCGGCGCAGCGCGGAAATATGCGCGGCGCTATCGCAAGCGCGGCCTAGGTCGCGAGCGAGCGCACGGATATAGGTGCCCTTGCTCACCGAGAACGCCACGGTCCACACACACGTATCACCTTCGCCGCCCACGGCGATCAGGTCGGCGGCATAGACCTCGACGGGGCGCGGAGGTAGGTCCACCGCATTGCCCTCGCGAGCAGACTTGTAGGCGCGAACGCCATTGACCGAGATAGCCGAAAACGCCGGCGGCACCTGCATCTGCGGACCCAGCATGGCGGCCAAGTGCTCACGGGCAAAGGCAGGATCGCGCAGCTCGTTGCCAACAGCCACCGTGCGGACCGCCTCGCCCTCCGCATCATCGGTATTGGTCTCGGCGCCAAACGAAATGTCGGCGACATAGCTTTTGGTATCGAGGGTAAGCATGCCCAGCAGACGGGTGGCCTGGCCCACGCCCACCACCATGACACCGGATGCCATGGGGTCGAGCGTGCCGGCATGGCCGACGCGCCGCTCATGGAGGGCGCGTCGGCATTGCGAAACCACGTCATGGGACGTGCAGCCCACCGGCTTATCGACGGCGAGTAGCATATTCAATTGAGAAGGCGTTCGACGAGCCATGTACCATCCAATTAGTTAGAGCTCGACGGTCACCGAAGCGGGATCCTCCCCCACCAGCTCGGCCAGCATGGGAAGTGCCACGGCGAGCGTCTCGCGAATCGTTCCGTTGTTGGAGAAACCGGCGGCAGCATGATGCCCGCCACCGCCAAAGTTGGCAGCAATCTCGGACACATCGAGGTCGCCCTTGGAGCGCAGGTTGCCACGCACCTTGGTATCGCCCTCAATGCCCTTTAAGAACATGCAGACCTCGACGCCCATCACCGAACGCACCACATCGACCAGGCCGTCGCACTCATCCGAGGTGACACCGCAAGCCTCAAGGTCACTCTGGTACGCGTAGCTATACGCGACACGCCCGTGGGCCACCGTCTTGATGCGGCCCATAACGATGGACTTGAGGTGCAAAAACTCAACGCGCATGCTCTGATAGACCTCGAGCGCAACGCGCGCCGGATCGGCACCGTGCGCCACCAGGCGCGAGGCCGCATGGAACGCGGCGGCATCGGCGTTTTGGTACTGAAAACGGCCGGTATCGGTCACCAAGCCGCACAGCAAGCAGGTCGCGACGCCATCACGTGCGACAATGCCGCAATTGTCCAAGAAACGGTCGATGATCATGGCGCAGGCCGCGGCATCGACGCGCCTCAGACTGAGCTCGGCAAACTCCTCGCGCGCCGGATGATGATCGAAGCACACCACATGCTTGGAGCGACGAAGCACCTCGGCAGAATTATTGAGGCGCTCGACGACCGGTACGTCCACCGAGATGAACAGGTCAGGATTGCCGGCGTACGCAGATGCCGGCACCAGGCGATCGGAGCCTTCCATAAAGCGGTAGATACGCGGAACCGGGTCATCGTCTGCCAGCAGCAGCGCAATGTCCTTGTTGGGGAAAAACTTCATGAGCGAAAGGCCCAGACCCAATACGGAGCCCAAGGCGTCGCCATCGGGAGAAGTATGTCCCGAAATCGCAATGGAGGACGCACCCTCGATGAGCTCGAGGATGCGTCGCTGAATATCTGCAGACTCGCACGAGGCGAGGTCGGCGGAATTAGTCATCTAAAGCTGCCTCCTGGGCGGCATCCGCTATCGGATAGCCGTCCTCGTCCTTTTCGATCGCAAGCGTGGCGGGAACGTTTTCCAGCGCACGCGTGATGCGCTCGGCCTCATCGGTCGAGCGATCGATGCGAAAATCGAGCTCGGGCGTAACACGCCAATCGAGCGAGCGAGCCAACAGGCTGCGAATACGGCCCTTAGCGCTAGCGAGCGCCTCCATGACCTCGTCGTAGCGGCTCGCATCGCACGACACGTACACGCGCGCGAACGAACGGTCCACCGCGACTTCGACCGCGGTCAAAGTAACCAGGTCGAGACGCGGATCGGAAACCTCAAAGAGCAGGATATAACCGAGCTTCTCGCGAAGCTGCTCGCCCAGTCGGCGGGTTGCCTGCGTTTGCTTCATAGCGCTACCCCCTACTCGGTACGGGCAACCTGGTCGATACGGTAACCCTCGATCTGGTCACCGGGCTTGATGTCCTGGAAGTTCTCCAGGCCAATACCGCCCTCGGAACCGCTCTTGAGGCTCTTGGCCTCGTCCTTGTAGTGGCGCATCGAGGCGATCTTGCCGTTGAAGACCACGATGCCGTCGCGCACCAGACGCACGGAATCGGTCGCGGCGATCTCGCCCTCCTCGACGCGGACACCGGCGGCGATACCGACTTTGGGCACCTTGAAGATGTCCAGGACGGTCGCGGTACCCGTGGCGACCTCGACCTCGGTGGGCTTGAGCATGCCGATACGGGCGGCGTCGAGCTCCTCGAGGCACTTGTAGATGACGTCGTAGCAACGGATCTCGACGCCCTCGCGCTCGGCGGCGGAGCGAGCCTTACCGTCGGGACGGACGCCAAAGCCGATGATGATGGCGTTGGAGGCGTCGGCCAGGACGACGTCGGTCTCGTTGATGGCGCCAACGGCGGAGTGGATCGTGTTGATACGAACCTCGGACTGATCCATCTTGTCGAGCGAGTCCTGAAGAGCTTCGATGGAACCCTGGACGTCGGCCTTGATGATCAGGTTGAGCTCCTTGACCTCGGCGTCGGCGATGGTCTCGAAGAGGTTCTCGAGCGTGACGTGCTTGACGCGGCTCTGCTCCTCGATACGGGCCTTCAGCGAACGCTCGTCGGCCAGGGCGCGTGCCTCGCGCTCGTCCTCGAACACGCGGAACTCGTCGCCGGCGTTGGGCACGGACTGCAGGCCCAGGATCTCGACGGCGTCGGAGGGACCGGCCTCGGTGACGGCGCGGCCCTTGGGGTCGAGCATGGCGCGGACGCGGCCGTAGGTAAGGCCGGCGACCAGCGTATCGCCCACGTGCAGGGTACCGCGGGTCACGAGCACGGTAGCGACCGAGCCGCGGCCCTTGTCGAGCTTGGCCTCGAGGACGTTGCCGGAGGCAAAGGTGTCCGGGTTGGCCTTGAGCTCGAGCACGTCGGCCTGGAGCAGCACGGTCTCCAGAAGTTCGTCGATACCGATCTTCTGCTTAGCCGAGATGTTGACGAACATGTTCTGTCCGCCCCACTCCTCGGGGATGACTCCGTACTCGGTGAGCTCCTGACGCACACGGTCGGGGTTGGCGCCCGGCTTATCGATCTTGTTGACGGCGACGACGATGGGTACGCCGGCGGCCTTGGCGTGGTTGATCGACTCGACGGTCTGGGGCATGACGCCGTCGTCGGCAGCCACGATCAGAATGACGATGTCGGTCACCTTGGCGCCACGGGCACGCATAGCCGTAAAGGTGGCGTGGCCCGGGGTATCGATGAAGGTGATCTTGCGGTCGTTGATCATGACCTGCGAAGCGCCGATGGCCTGCGTAATGCCGCCCGCCTCGCCGGCAGCAACGCCGGTGTGACGGATGGCGTCGAGCAGCGACGTCTTGCCATGGTCGACGTGGCCCATGACGGTGACGACCGGGGCGCGCGGCTTGAGGTCGGCGGGATCGTCGTAGAACGAGAAGGTGTTCTCCTCCTCGGGGGTGATGATCTTGATCTGACGACCCAGGTCGTCGGCGACGAGCTCGACGAGGTCGTCGGACATGGACTGCGTCATGGTGAGCGGCGTACCCAGCAGGAACAGGCGCTTGATGATGTCGTTGGCCGGAACGTCGAGCGCCTCGGCGAGCTCCTGGACGGTAACGCCCTGGGAGACCTTGATGGCGTCGAGGTCCTCGGGGTTCACGCCCTGGGCCAGCGCCTCCTCTATCTTGCGCTCCTCCTGAGCCTTGGCAGCCTCGCGCTCGCGCTTCTCCTTGCGCTTCTTGCGGCGACCGGTGGACTCGCGAGAGGCCTCCTCGACGGCGGCACGAGCTTCCTCGAGCACCTTCTCGCGGCTGTACTCCTCGGCCTCGCGAGCCATGCGGCTGTAGTGGTCCTCTTCGTTGTTGTGACCGCCCTTGCGCTTCTTGCCCTTGCCCTGCTTGTCGGGGTTGGGGAAGTCCATGCCAGCAGCGACGTTGTTGCTGGCGTTGGTGCGATGGCTGTGCGGACGGCTCTCGGAGGCGTTGCGCTCGGAGTTGTTGTCGGAAGCGTTGCGATCGTTACGACGGCCACCGCGGCGGTCGTTGTTGCCGCCACGACGGTTACCGCGCTCGGCGGCGCGCTCGGCCTTGGCCTTGTCCTCGGCGTTTTTCTTCTCCTTGAGCACGGTCTCCTGTGCGGCGATCTGGTCGAGCAGCGAACGGAAGCGCGAACCGGAGTCGGAAGCGGGAACGGCGCGGCGCTGGGCCTCGCGGGCAGCCTCCTCCTTCTCGCGGGCAAGGCGCTCCTGCTCGGCCTTCTTCTTGGCCTCGGCCTCGGCGCGGGCAGCCTCCTCGGCAGCCTGGGCTGCGGCAAACTGGCGGCGCTCCTCCTCGCGGGCCTTCTCGGCGGCGATGCGCTCGCGCTCGGCCTCAGCGGCGCGAGCGGCCTCCTCGGCGGCAGCTGCCTGCTCCTCGGCCTGCTTGGCGGCCTCGACTTCCTGAGCGCGGGCCTCGATCACCGAGGCGAGCTGCTTGCGGACCATGGCGACATAGGCGTCCTCCAAAGTGGAGGAAGCGGACTTAGCGGGAATCTTCATATCGGCGAGATGACCCATCAGTTCCTTGGAGGTCATGCCGAACTCTTTGGCCAGGGTGGACACACGGACTTTTGCCATATGACTTCACCTACCCTTTCTGGCACCTTGGGTGCCTAGAGACTGAACGAGCGTGGGAGACGCGCCGGGACCCGCCCGGCGCGACCGCGCGCTAGATCAGGTCCTCCGCATCATCGAAGGCGTCGGTGTCATGGACACCGCAGAAACGGGAGCCGGGACGAGCCTGGTTGCGGCACTGGATGCCGTCCTCGGACACGTACTCGCAGCGGCGGACGTCCTCGTCCTCCTCGTCACCGATCAGGTCGGCGGCGGGCTCCTCGTGAACGGGAACGTTCTTGAGGATGTCGGCGGCAAGCGTCTCGGACTTGATGTCAATGTGCCAACCGGTCAGGCGCGCGGCGAGGCGGGCGTTCTGGCCCTCCTTGCCGATGGCGAGGGACAGCTGGTCGTCGGGCACGATGACGCCGGCGTAGGCCTTCTCCTCGTCAATGAGGACGCGGGTGACCTTAGCGGGCGACAGGGCGTTAGCGACGTAGACGGAAGGATCGGCATCCCACAGGATGACGTCGACGCGCTCGCCGCGGAGCTCGCCAACGACAGCGCGAACACGGCTGCCCTTGGGGCCGACGCAGGCGCCCACGGGATCCAAACGGTCGTCGAGCGAGTGGACGGCGACCTTGGAGCGCTGGCCGGGCTCGCGGGCGATCGACTTGATCTGGACGGTGCCCTCATAGATCTCAGGCACCTCCTGCTCAAACAGACGACGCATGAGCTCGGGGTGGGTACGGGAGATGACAATCGGCGGACGGCTGTGCTCGCCACGAACCGGCTGCAGGTTGGAGTTGGGGTCGCGAACGTCGATAATCACGGCCTTGATGTGCTGGTTGTGCAGGTAGCGCTCGCCCATCGGACGCTCGTTGCGCTCGTTCTCGTAACGGCGCTGGTCGAAGTGCGGCAGCTCGGCCTCGACGCCCTCGCGGATCTTGACGATTGTGAAGTCGGGCGTGGACTGCAGAACGGTACCGCTGATGAGGTCACCGATGCGGCCGGAGAACTCCTCGTAGATCTGCTCTCGGGCGGAATTGCGCACGATGGCGTTGATCTCGGCCTTGGCGTGCTGGGCAGCGATGCGGCTCGTGTTCTTGGGGGTGACGTCAATCTCCTCGAACTCAGTGAAGTTGCCCTCCTCGTCCATTGAATCGTCGATCGGCTCCAGGCGGTAGACGTAGATCTTGCCGGTGGTGCGGTCGATGGTCACCTTGGCGCCCCACTCAAGATGCAGGATCTCGGCATAGCTCTTGGCGAGCGACTGCTCCAGGCGGTCGATCAGGTAGAGCTGGTCGATGTGCTTCTCCTGGCAAAGCTCCATCAGGGCGGACATCATGTCGGATGCTGCCATCTTACTTTCCTTCCTTCGCGGGCTTGAAGTCGTAGGTGGGCTTCAACTTGCACTTTTTAACATCAGAGAAATCGAGGGTAACGGACTCGCCGTCCTCGAGCTCGAGGGTCACGTCGGCCTCGGTGGCGGCGGCAATCTTGCCGGCGTACTTGCGACGGCCCTCGGTGGCGGTGGAGGTGAGCTCACAGTTCTCGCCCACAAAGCGGGCAAAGTCGCACGGGCGGCGCAGCGGGCGCGCCATACCCGGGCTCGACACCTCGAGCGTATAGCTCGAAGAGATGGGGTCGAGCTCCTCAATCACATCGCCGACCCACTTGGTGTTGGCCGTGACGTCGTTGAGCGACAGGCTCTGACCCTCGGCACCCTCGATACGCACACGCACGCAGGGGGCCTTGGTGGCACCCACGAGCTCGACGTCGACGATGTCGATATCGTGCTGGGGAGCGACGGCCTCGAGCGCGTCGATGATCGCCTGCTCGGTTTTGGTCTTGACCATTGCGGCACCTCCATCCATACAAAAAAGAAGCGGGGCCGAAACCCCACTTCTTTCAATTACAACTTCATTTGCAAGCAAACTATAACAATAGCTGCGGAAACGTGCAAGCACCGTACGAATCTGCAGGTCAGCGTGCGCACAGCTTCTCCACAAGAATAGGACAATTGGTCGAGGAACCCCATGCGGCGCACCCTCAACAGCCCCAAAACGGGCCATGCGTCCCAGAGTGCCGACCGAATCGGGCCCTATGGGCATTCCATCCCTGGGCGCACATCGGCCAGACTAGAGCCTAAAAGCATTCTGTAGCGAGAAAGCCTGCCGCACGCATTGACCGCACAACCTTCCAGCATCTCTACGGCAAGGAGGATCCATGGAACGCCTAAGCAGCCTCTGCGCGACCGCGCTCGTCGTCGCTGCCTGCTCGTTCGCTCTGACGGGCTGCAACAACATCGATGGCAAAACCGGAACATGCGAACCGGATCTTGGCAGCACCAAAGCCATCGAGAAAACCGAACCCCCGGCGAGCTTCAACAAAATAGACGAGGACATCGTCGATCCCCAGAGCTTGGGTCCCGATTCCCAAGAACAGTTCCCCATCGACCTTGAGGCAGACGAGAACGTCCATGTTACCTGCGTGGGCAAGGACACCGACGGCTACGGGGACGCCGCGCTCGTCTTTACGGTGTCCAACAACACCGGTGTCGACATGATGTTTGGCGATGTGGACTCATATGCCTACGTCAACGGTAAGGCCCGCGACGTACGCATGCGCCAACCGGTCGCCGCCGGAGAAGAAACGCGCGCCATGCTCACCTTTGTGGGCACCTTCGACGATCCGAACTTTGATGTGAACAACGACCTCAACGACATCTACCTCAACATTTGGATGTTCGAAGAGGCAACGGGCAACGTTTACTTTAGGGACCTGGTACACATCCCATAGAAGAAGGTGCGACGCGCTGACTAAGCAGGGCATAAAACACAAGACGAGGGACGACCCAACCGGATCGCCCCTCGTCTTTTATGCGCCAGTTAAGCGCGCAGTGCTTACTTGACCACCAGGTTGACCAGCTTGCCGGGCACGCAGATGGCCTTGACGACCGTCTTGCCCTCGAGCCACTTGGCGACAGCGACCTCGGCGGCAGCCTGCATATCCTCATTTGAGGCATCGCGGGCAACGTCGACGCGGCCGCGGACCTTGCCGAGCACCTGGACCACAATCTGTACCGTGTCCTCAACGGACTCGGCCAGGTCGAACTCGGGCCAGGCGGCGGTGTAGGCGTTGCCCTCGCAGCCGAGGGCCTCGTGCCACAGCTCGTCGGCCCAGAACGGGCAGATGGGGGCAAGGACGCTCACGATATCCTTAGCCACGCCGTAGCACAGCGCCTTGTCGCGGGCGGTATCCTCGGTGGCGTTGAGGTAGGCGCTCGCCGCGTTGACGAGCTCCATGACGGCCGAGATGGCGGTGTTGAACTGGCCGCGATCGAAGTCCTCGGTGCACTTGGCGATGGTGCGGTGACGCTCGCGATAGAGCTTCATCGCGACCTCGTCGAGCGCGGACTTGTCGAAGGCCACGTTGGCGTCGCCGGACTGGACGAGCTGCCAAACGATACGCCAGGCGCGCTTGATGAAGCGGTTGGCGCCCTCAACGGCCTTGGGATCCCAGTCGAAGTCCTTCTCGGGCGGGGCGATAAACAGGATCGCCAAACGCATGGTGTCGGCGCCGTAGGGTTCGATGACCGAGCTCGGGGGCACGACGTTGCCCTTGGACTTGGACATGGTGTCGCCGTTCTCGTCCTTGACCATGCCCTGGCACAGCAGGTTGGTGAAGGGCTCGTCCACGCTCAGCAGGCCCAGGTCGCGCAGGGCCTTGGTAAAGAATCGGCTGTAGAGCAGGTGCAGAATGGCGTGCTCGATGCCGCCGATGTAGTTATCGACGGGCATCCAACGGTCGGCGGCCTCGCGGGAGAAGGGCAGCTCGGTGTTGTGCGGGTCGGTATAGCGCAGGTAATACCAGCTGGAACAGGTGAAGGTGTCCATGGTATCGGTCTCGCGCTTGGCCGGGCGGCCGCAGACCGGGCAGGTGGTCTCGTAGAACTCCTTGCACTCGGCAAGGGTCTCGCCGGCGCCCAGGTCCAGGTTCTCGGGCAGCGTCACCGGCAACTGATCCTCAGGCACGGGCACGATGCCGCAGTGCTCGCAGTGGATGGCCGGGATGGGGTTGCCCCAATAGCGCTGGCGGCTGATGAGCCAGTCGCGCAGACGGAACTCGACCTTGCGACGACCGCAGCCCATGGCCTCGAGGTCGGCCACGATCGCAGCCTCGCCCTCGGAGTGCTTGCCGCCGCGCATACCGGTGTACTTGCCGGACTGGACGAGCGTGCCCTCGGCAGCGTGGGCGCAATCCCAGTCGACGGTCTCGGCATGGAAGGTATCGATGGTCTCGCCGCTGGCCTCGACGGCAGCGCGGTCTTCATCGTCCAGGATAATCGGAACGATCGGCAGGTCGTACTTGCGGGCGAACTCAAAGTCGCGCTGGTCGCCGCAGGGAACGGCCATGACGGCGCCGGTGCCGTAGTCGGCCACGACGTAGTCGGCGACCCACACGGGAACCTTCTCGCCGTTGACGGGGTTTACCACATAGCGGCCGGTAAAGGCACCGTGCTTCTCGAGGGTGCCCTGGGCACGCTCGACAGCAGAGATATGCTTGGAGTCCTCGACGATCTTGGTGACAGCCTCCTCGTACTCCGTGCCCTCGACGAGCTCGTGCAGGCGCGCGTACTCGGGAGCCAGAACAAAGAAGGAGACACCGAAGAGCGTGTCGGCTCGCGTGGTGAAGACAGTGATCTTACCCTCATCGCCCTCGATGGGCTCGCCATCCTTGTCGCACAGGGTGAAGTCGACCTCGGCGCCCTCGGAGCGGCCGATCCAGTTGGCCTGCATCTGCTTGACGCGCTCGGGCCAGCCGGGGAGCTTCTCCAGATCGTCGAGCAGCTCCTGGGAGTACTCGGTAATCTTGAAGTACCACTGCTCAAGGTCGCGCTTCTCGGGCTCGGTGCCGCAGCGCCAGCACTTGCCCTCGGTGACCTGCTCGTTGGCCAGAACGGTCTTACAGGTGGGGCACCAGTTGACCGGGTTCTTCTTACGGTAGACCAGGCCCTTTTCCCACAGCTTCTCAAAGATCCACTGACCCCAGCGGTAGTAGTCGGGGCTGCAGGTCTTGACCATGCGATCCAGATCGTAGGAGAAGCCCATGCGCTTCATCGTGGTGAGCGCCTGGTCCATGTTCTTATACGTCCAGGCGGCAGCCTGCGTGTTGTGCTTGATGGCGGCGTTCTCGGCGGGCAGGCCAAAGGCATCGAAGCCGATGGGGTGCAGCACGTCATAGCCGCGCATGCGGGCCTGACGGGCCATGGCATCGCCAATGGTATAGTTGCGCGCGTGGCCCATGTGCAGGTCGCCCGACGGATACGGGAACATCTCGAGCACATACTTTTTGGGCTTGCTGTCGTCGGTGTCGACGGCAAAGAGGTTGGAGTCCTCCCAGGCCTTCATCCACCTGGACTCAATGGCCTGCGCGTCGTAGACAGGAATCTCGTCCTTATGATCTGTGCAATCGCACATATCAGCTCCTTTAATCTTAGCTGGGGTCGGTCGGCTTAGCTTTGTTCGCTACTGCGGACAGTCCTGCGCAAGACGAAGAGCACATTAAGTGCTCTTCTTTGCGTGCGGAACTTGTAGCGAACAAAGCTAAGCCGACCGACCCTAAGGTTAACTTGACTGATGATAGCAAATACGACAAGCGAGATGCCTGCGACTTGCAGGCATCTCGCTTTATCTAAATAACGTGGTTGTGAATCAACCGCTAATTGTTACCCGCCCAAACATGATCGGGTTTTCCAAGTGCCGCAGATTGCCGTGAAAGAGGAGCGACGCGTACTTTGGTACGCGAGCGACGGTTTGAACGGCAAGGTGCGGTGCTTGGGAAAGCCGCTTAGCGGTAGCTGACGCTTTGCTGGGAGTCCTTGACGACAACGTCGTGGGCACCGCCTTCGACGATCGAGGTGGAGCTCACCAGGGTCAGGCGTGCCTTTTCCTGGAGCTCGGTGATCGAGAGGGCACCGCAGTTGCACATCGTGGACTTGACCTTATAGAGCGTGCCGCCCACGCCGTCCTTGAGGGAACCGGCGTAGGGAACGTAGGAGTCGACGCCCTCGACGAAGCTGAGCTTCGCAGCGCCGCCCAGGTCGTAACGCTGCCAGTTGCGGGCACGTGCAGAACCCTCGCCCCAGTACTCCTTCATGTACTGACCGTTCACGTTGACGCGCTCGGTCGGGCTCTCGTCAAAGCGGGCGAAGTAACGGCCCAGCATCATAAAGTCGGCACCCATGGCAAGGGCGAGCGTCATGTGGTAGTCGTAGACGATACCGCCGTCGGAGCACACGGGCACGTAGACGCCAGTCTCCTCGTAGTACTCGTCGCGAGCGCGGCAGACGTCAATCAGCGCGGTGGCCTGGCCACGACCAATACCCTTGGTCTCGCGGGTAATGCAGATGGAACCGCCGCCGATACCGACCTTGATGAAGTCGGCACCGCAGTCGGCCAGAAAGCGGAAGCCCTCAGCGTCGACGACGTTGCCGGCACCGACCTTGACGTCCTCGCCGTAGTTGGCGCGGATCCACTCGATGGTGCGCTTCTGCCATTCGCTGAAGCCCTCGGAAGAGTCGATGCACAGGACATCGGCACCAGCCTCGATGAGCAGCGGCACGCGCTCGGCATAATCGCGGGTATTGATACCGGCGCCGACCATGTAGCGCTTGTCGTTATCGAGCAGCTCGTTGGGGTTGGTCTTGTGGCTGTCGTAGTCCTTGCGGAAGACGATGCCCATGAGGTGATCGTTGTCGTCAACGATGGGCAGGGCGTTGAGCTTGTTATCCCAGATGACGTCGTTGGCAACCTTAAGGCTGATGTTCTTGTCGCCCACGATGAGCTGCTCGCGCGGGGTCATGAACTCGGAGACCTTCTTCTGGTGGTCATCGCGGCTGGGGCGATAGTCACGGCTGGTGACGATGCCCAGGAGCTTACCCTTGGGAGTGCCGTCGTCGGTGACCGGCATGGTGGAGTGACCAGTCTTCTCCTTGAGCTCGATAACCTGCTCCATGGTCATGTCGGGGGTCAGCGTGGAATCGGACTGAACAAAGCCGGCCTTGTGGTCCTTGACGGCCTTGACCATAGCGGCCTCGGACTCGGGGGTCTGGGAACCGTAAATGAAGGACAGGCCACCCTCGGTAGCGAGCGCGACACCCATGTCGACGCCCGAGACGGACTGCATGATGGCGGAAACCATGGGGATGTTCAGGGTGATTGCCGGCTTCTCACCGCGCTTAAAACGGGTTAGCGGCGTCTTAAGAGAGACGTTGTTGGGGATGCACTGCGAGGACGAGTAACCAGGGACCAGCAGATACTCCGAAAACGTGTGGGACTCACCGGGAAAGAACGTAGCCATGTTTCTCCTTTTTCCATGCGACCGGTCGGCTGCAGGCCTCGTAGGACCCAGCCCAACCTTGGGCGCCCAATACTGGGGAAGTATCTTAACGCACTTTGACTGCTACAATGCATGATTTAAGAAGAGCACACGAGGG
>JAIHVJ010000197.1 GCA_022720335.1 Collinsella sp. | reverse complement strand
CGCCCGCCCGCGCGACCGCGCAGGCGCTTCGTGGCTTCGGTTCCATGCCTTCGCCACTTCCGTGGCATCCCTCGCCACCTCGTCCAGTCCGTATCCGCCGCCCTGCGCCTTCCTGGGACGCATCAGCGCCCAGATGCGGTCTCTAAGCTCCTCAATTGCCGTTCTAGCTGCTCTCGCTGCTCCTGCGCATCGAGCAGCGATTTCATCGAGGATTCCGCGCTTCTCAAAGCGGCCCGCGTGGTCGAACTGGTCAGCGAGGGAAGCGATGGCTTCCAGCTCCTCAACGTCCTCCTCAAGCCGTCCCGCCGCTTGCCGAACCGACTCCAATCGCCGCTGCTCGCGCTGCAGGTTGTCGCCCACCTCGTTGCGAAGCTCGATTTTTTCGCCGATTTCGCCGTCCAAGCGGTCGAGTTCGGCCATTTTTTCCGCGATTCGGCGGTCGATTTCCGCAGCTTGCGCCTGCTTTTCATCGACCTTGGCGGTCACGGCACCCAATTTGACATGGCTCTCAACCATAAGCTGCTCGAGACCGTCCAGCTCGCGCTTGGCAGTTATCGCCCCGTGCTTCGCCTTGTCCCTCGCACCCTCAAGGGTCTCTATCTCGGACTTGAGCGCTCGCGTGGTGCCGACCTGCACCTTGTAGGCATCAAGGCTCCTGTAGCCCTTCGCGCGAAGCTCGTGGCGCAGGGGGCGCTCGTACCCGTAGGGCTTCGCGACCTGCTCCCAGAAGTCCTCCTGAAGCCTGCTCATCGTGCCCTGCGCGGTCACCTCCCACTTGCCCTCCGCGTTCTTTCGGCGCTTGTCTGGGGCGAACAGCTCCTTGGCGCACAGTCGGTCAAACCCCGTCTCGGCATCGTGTATCACGGGCGCGATCCAGATATGCGCGTGCGGGGTGCCCTCGTCCAGATGGATCTGGGCGGCTAGCAGGTTCTCGTATCCGTACCGAGCGCCGAACCAGTTGATGCTCCTGTCCAAGAACTCCCTCGCTGTCTTCTCGTCCAAGGCATCGTTGCTTGAGACGATGAACCCCATCGCGCGGACTTGGTTTTCCCTGACCTTCCTCTTCGTCTTGAGTTCCCCCATGCGCCGCTCGACCGCCTTCTCAAGCGGCACCGGGCGCTCATCCTCGGCGCGGCAGCGGTAGCCGATGTGCCGTCCGCTCTGGTCAACATCGTTGGCGTAGGTGTGCGCCCGCCTGTCTAGCTCCTTGCCCACGGCTTCCAGGCTCTCGCATTTGGTCGACTTCATGGCAATCAAGGGTGCTACTGTCATGTCAAACTCCCGAGTTCGAACCACCTAAAGGTGCGTTAGCGACATTTGGTATAATCACGGTATACCAAACTGCGTTTGGCCGTGCAAGGGCGCTGCCCTTGACCCGCTCGGGCGTTCCCCCCGAGACCCCCCAGCCCTACTCATTCGCGGCGTCGCTCATGAGGTGCGGGCCATCGGCGCGAGCGCCGAATGAGGGGGCTTGCCCCCTCAAACTCCCCCGCTCAACCTGATTTGTCATTTGTCATTTGTCACATTATTTTTCGGACGTAGTTAGCGAAAAATAATGAGCGCGCCCCTCCGAACCACCCCCAGAATCACGCTCGATATGGGTATGGGATATGGGATTCCCATGGGTGAGGTCGTAGTACCTCGCCCATGGGAATCCATGCCCCAGCACTCCCGCGCTCGCAGACTTGGGCAAGGAAAGGGTCGATGGAGCAGAGCGTCCATCGACCCTTATCCCAGTCTGTCTTTTGGCTCGACCGCCGCGTCAATTCCGCAATCCGTGAACGAGGTCTCCGTAGATCCGCTGCGCGGAACTACTCCGCCCCCGTGGTCACGCATTGCTCCATTGACCCGTCTACTTTTCCGCACGCGCCTGTCTCACGTGCCTTGCGCTTGCGTTCGGCGTTCAGGTAGTTGCCGCGACAGTAGCGCTCGAGAATCGAGTTGTAGCCGACGATGATTTCTCGGTACTGCTCGGGGAACTCACGCAACGCCGCAGTCGTGAAGTCATTGATGGTCTCGAACTTCTCGACCATGATGAAGCCGACCAACTCGAAGAGCATGTCCTGCTTGTCCTTGGTCGAGAGCTGCTCAAGCTGCCCGATGTCGAAGTTGTTCCCCTCGATGCGGGCTTCGACTGGGTACAGTTCCTTGCCCTTCTTTCGGCACGATGCCGTGTCGTGGATGAGGTAGTCGTATGCGTGCCTGATGTTGTTGACTGGCTCCGCAGAGGAGCAGCACCTCTTGCCGTCCGCGCTCAAGCGGTTCAGGACGTTGATTATCGCCTTGCGGGTCGTGTTGCCGCCCCAAACCACGATGATGTGAACATGGGTCTTCCGCTGCTTGCTCTTCTGGTCATGGTCGATGTCGTGAATTGCGTAAGCGAACGGAACTTGAAGGATGTCGTCTATCTCCTCCTGCCAATCATCGAGCATGTTTTCTGGGTAGCAGATTCCCTCCCAGAGCTTTACCTTCGTCTCGCCAGCGTTTGCCGCCATGCTATAATCTCCTTGTCTCGAATGCCCCTGCTGCCGCCAAGCTTGCTGGGGCTTTTTCTTTTTTACCTGCGCTTGTAGACCTCGCGCCTATGCGCCACATCAACCACGAGAATCACGAGCCTGCCGTCATCGATGTCGCACAGAATCCGATAGTCGCCGACCCTGTAGCGCCACACGCCCGCCAGGTTCCCCGTCAGGGACTTGCCCCTGACTCTCGGGTCTTCGAGCTTCGCTATCTCGTCAAGCTCTTCGAATATCCTCGCGGCGATGCCCCTGTCCAGCTTGCGCATCGCCTTGTCAGCGTTCCTCGTGAAATCAATTCGCCAGACCACAATGCGCCCTTACCTCATCGATGCTGTAGGTCTCGAGCCTGCCTGCGCGGTAGTCCTCGATGTCCTTGAGAATCCCGTACTCGTACTCGAAACGGTCAATCGATTCTTGCAGGGCCTCGTTCACGTAGAAGCTCCTCGACCTGCCGGTCTCCTTCGCAAGCCTGCTGTAGCGCTCGTTCAGCTCGGTCGGAATCCTCATCGAAGTGACTGCGGTAGCCATAACGCACCTCCTATGCTGTAATACAGGTACTACTATAACACATCACCGCGCCCGCCCGCGCGACCGCGCAGGCGCTTCGTGGCTTCGGTTCCATGCCTTCGCCACTTCCGTGGCATCCCTCGCCACCTCGTCCAGTCCGTATCCGCC
>JAIHVJ010000196.1 GCA_022720335.1 Collinsella sp. | reverse complement strand
TCGTTTATTGGCGCGGCTACAGCGGAAGAGGTGAGGCGCATGATGGCCGCGGGTGTCACGGTGCTCGCTGCTGACGAAGTGCCCGGCGCTCTTTATGACGCGGATGGCGCAGCCGATCTGGACGGGCTTACGGCAACGCCACTTGCCGATGTGGCGGACGCGCTGGCAGACGCGGGGCTGCAGACCGTTGTGACCGATAGGCCACAGCCCTGGCTGCGCGCACTTCGCTACAAGCGTGCGGGCGAGACCTATGTGATGCTAGTCAACGAGCATCCGCGTGAAAGTATTTGCTGTACGGTTGCACTTGCTCGAGGCGAGCGCCTTTGCGGCACGCGCCTCGACCTGCTGAACGGCACCGAACCCGTTGCGTTTGATGGCGCGTTGGAGCTGGCGCCCTTCGAGAGCTGCGTTGTTGTTCTGGGAACGGGCGACGAGGTCGGACTCGATGACGGGGCGAACACGAATGCGGATGATGCGGTTTGCCTTAGCATCGACGGACCGTGGACCGTTGCCCTCTCCCCTGCCGGCAGCGATGGAACCTTTGGCGAGCCGCAAAAGCTCGAGCAGCTGTGCGACCTCACGGCCGAGCAGTTCGCCGGCATCTGCGGCACGTTCCACTATCGCACGTCGTTCGAGCTGACCGACGACCTCGCCCACACCGCCATTGACCTGGGGGATGTCTACGAAGTCGCAACACTCACGCTCGACGGACAAACGCTCGGCACGCGCATCTGCCCGCCCTATCGCTTTGCGACAGGCGCGCTTGCCGCCGGCACGCACGAGCTCACCATCGATGTCATCAACACACTCGACCATGCGATTCCCGACATCTTCGCCCTCACCGAGCCCGTCGCGCCCAGCGGTGTCCTCGGCCCCGTTACCCTTCTCGGGCAAAACCTGCCAAAATAAACCCGTCCCTTTTTGGCAGGTTTGGCGAGTGCGGGAGTTCGAATGGATATCAAACGCAAGATTACCGAGGCACAGGGCCTAACCCCTACCGAGCAGCAGCTCGGCATCTCGGCCCTCGCCATGGGCGAAGACATCCGCGGACTCTCCATTAAGGAGTTTGCCGCCCGCGCCAATGTTTCGGTCGCAAGCGTGCACCGTTTTTGCAAAAAGCTCGGCCTCGAGGGCTTTAAGGACCTCAAGGTCGAGCTCATCCGTCTGGCGACCGAAGCAGGCAACCGCCGCGACGTAGATATCAACTTTCCCTTCGATGCCACGTCCACGCCTGCGCAGGTTATGGAGCGCATGGAAGGGCTCTACCAGACCACGCTGGCCGAGACGCAGGAGCTGCTCGACCCCGCACAGCTCGACCGCGCCGCCAAACTGATCGCGAAGGCACGGCAGGTCGACATCTACACCGGCTCGCACAACCTCTATCCAGCGGGGATGTTCCGCGACCGCTTGCTTTCGTCCGGCAAGAGCGCCACATGCTACAGCAGCACCGAGGCCCAGGTGCGCACGGCGCTCGCCTCGGATTCCGGCAATGTGGCGATCGTAATCTCCTACAGCGGCCTTGCGCCCAACCTCAAGGAAATCTTGCCGATCCTCAGCAGCCGACATGTTCCCGTCATTGTCATCGGCACACCTTATTGTGCGCGCCTGCACCCCGGCTTTGCCGCCTACCTCACGGTGAGCGACCACGAGAGCATGACGCACCGCATCACGCAGTTCGCCAGCCACATCGCCGTGCAATACGTGCTCGATTCGCTCTACAGCAGCTACTTTGCCCAAGACTACGCCCGCTGCGCCGAGTTCCTAGAGCGCTCGTTCCCCTACACCCGCCTCCCCGGCCTCAAATAACAATCCGGCCCCACCGCGCCTCCAATCGCCCTCCTAAGTTGCGGTGAAATAGCTCCTGTTTAGGCTCTAAACCAGCACTTTCAGGAACTATTCCACCGCAACTCGTTGGCGCAGGGGCATCGGGCGGACAGCGGGCTTTTACTTGCGAGGCGTCGGCAAAACAAAGAGTCCGTGCTGGTTACAGTAGAGGTACATTCTGCCGCGTCCGATGATATGAAAGCGCGGTTGCACCGATTGCTCAGGATAGAGCTTCTTTAAACAGATGCCATCCATAGTCGCATATGCCACAAAGCTAATGTAATGATCCTTGGTCATGGGATGGTCGAGCATGACGTACCAATCGTCCTCGATGCGCTCGATGGAAAAGGCGTGGTCCGCGTCCGGCTCTTCGGCCTCCTGGGGAAACATCGTGGAGCCGCAGCAGCTAAAGCTGCCTTCTCCGAGCGCGTGCACAATGTTTCCGCAGATAGGGCAAACGTAAAAGACGCCTTTGAGCATATTGCCTGCACGGTTGGCGTTGGCCCGAATGTCACCAGCCAAAAGCTCAGCCACGCTTATGCCGAGTCTCTGGGCCAAAGGCTCAACGAGGGAAATGTCGGGAAGGCCGCGGCCGGACTCCCACTTGCTGACGGCTTTATCGGTCACGCCAAGGCTTTCCGCCAGGGCGCGCTGGGTGAGGCCGCGATCTTCGCGCAGCCGCTTGATGGCATGTGCCGCCAAAAAAGTATGGGGGACATTGCTTTGCGGTGTCTGGTTCATGAGATGTCCGATCAGATTGGAGGAATGGAGCGAACCGGTTCAAGAGTCAGTATCCATTTGAAGACTGCCCTCGACAACCTACGCTGCGTAGACATGCACCGACCAAACGAGCGTGGATTTTCGGACACTTATCAAATGAGCGTGGATAATCTCCCACTTTGAGCCCCCACACAGGCCAAAACCGGGAGATTATCCACGCTCATTTTTGGTGCAAGGGTAGCTAATTTGGGACGGGGCTATTTTGACTGCTTTCACATGTAAAGTAATCAAAATAGCCCCGTCCCAAATTAGCTACCCAACGACCGCACCGATGTTTTGGCACCGACAGCGAAAACGCCCCTAAGCGAGCAAGGTGCCTTGAAAGAGGAGGGCATAGGCCTTCTGGCCATGCCCGACGATTGAAAGGCAGATTGCCGCTTAGGGGCGTTTGCAGCGTCGAGCCGTTACGCGGTTTGGAAAACCGCGTAACTACTCCCGGACTCCGTACTGCTCGTAGTAGGCGTCGATGGCGGCCTTGAGCTCGTCATCGATGACGACCTTGCCGTCGATCTCGTGGTTGTAGAGGGTCTCGACGACCTCGGCCATGGAGACGATGCTCGCGACGGGGAAACCGTACTTGGCCTCGATCTCCTTCTGCGCGGTGGTCAC
>JAIHVJ010000017.1 GCA_022720335.1 Collinsella sp. | reverse complement strand
TACGGACTGTTTCATGCCTTTAAAGGCCTCGATAGTCCGTATTTCACCGCAACTTATTGAAGGTTGGCTGCGAACGATTTCTCTATCGGGAGTCGGCGTAGGGTTTTGTTGTCGGAATACCGTAACCGCGCATCATGGCACCGAACGATTCTACTTCGTAGGTGTCCGAGAGTTTGAAATGAATGACGTTGTGGCCCATGGCGCGAAGGTTCGCATCGCGCATGAGGGCCGCTCGATAGGTTTTTGCCGCCGCTTGCTCCGGATCATTTTGAGCTTCGTCTTCAAACTTACCCAGCCCATGCAGCTCTGCCAGCGTCCATGAGCCGTCTGGCATCTGCCAGCCATAATCTGCTAGATAATAACCAGCGTTTCCCGGTCGCGTTATCTCAACTTGAAGCTCAGGCGCGGCAACCCCAGCAAGAATCATTGCTGCTCTCGCCTCGGACTCGCCGCCATTGTCTGACCTGCCGTCCATATGCTCAAAAACGTCAAAAGCACGCGCGATGCCATGCAACCCTCGGCAATTTGCCTGCGCATATACTCGCAGCTCTTCACGTTCGACATCGTACTCGCGGGCCAAGCCATCGACATAGCCCAGCGCATAGCGAAAGGCGCTCGTTCGGGCGATATCAACAACCGTTCGATACGGATCCGTCAGCGTAAACAGACCGAGCCGCCACACTTCGCCCGCCCGCCAGCGCTTATATTCAACGAACTCATACGTATCACGCCTTGTAGACCGCGGCAGCAGCACTTGCACTTTATCCAGAAGCGTGTACGCCGAGCCGATGCCGTAGAGCAGCGCTGCCGTCGATCCGCAAAACACAGCATCAGGTTCAACGACCGCAATAGCGGATGCCAGCTGAAAGATGCGATCTTCAACCCCAAGATTATTCCAATAGACCGGATCCGCATACACGTGGTTGTAAAGACGAAGCATAAGCTCTTCCTGCATAAGCTCGCGCGCACGGCGTTCTTCCCAAGGATCAATTGTTATAAGCAGCTGTCCATCTTGATGAATTCCAAGGGCCGAGAATAGCATCCTTGCATATGACTGCGGAAAATGTTTGCCTTTATCGAGCATGGCCAACCCCATAACCATCACGGCGGAGAAAATACCATTACGCTATCGCATGCTTCCGTCCGCAGGCCTTGCCAAAAGCTGACCAAAAGCTTGACGTCGCAGGTCAGAGCTTCAAAAAATATTTCCATTCTCGGTAGACGGTCGCTACGACCCTCCCAACGGCATCAAAATCCAACCTTACAAATAGTTGCGGTGAAATACGGACTACATGGGCCATAAAAGCCGGAAAACAGTCCATTATGGTCGGGACGACAGGATTTGAACCTGCGACATCCTGCTCCCAAAGCAGGCGCGCTACCAAACTGCGCCACGTCCCGAAGGTGTTGAGCAGCTAAGGCATAAACCTTGCGTGTCCCAAAGCGAAGGAAATTATAGGGGAGACTTCCCGCCTGTGCAAGCGACGATACCCTAGCTCCTCGAATGTGTGACAAACTGGCTATGAACCAGACCGATCACAAACGCCGCCACAGCAACCGGTGCCCACGCAGCACCGATATCTGCCAGCGGCAACGCATCGAACGGCAGCCACGCACCAGTAAAGAACGCGTCGCGGACCGAGGTGATCACGCTCTGCACCGCGACCACGCCGCCGACCCAAACCCAAACCTGCGGATGCGCGTCACAAAAACCGTGCACCAGGCCCATCAGCACCAGCACGATGGCAACGGGATACAAGGCGTTGAGCATGGGCACCGAGAACATAAGGATCACGTCGAGGCCCACGTTGGAGAGCACGCACGAAAACGCCGCGAACACAAAGGCGAGAATCGCGAAGGGACGGCGCATGGCCTCCTCGGAAGCCTCCGCTCCCCCTTCGACCACATACGTCTCGCAGAAGTACCGCGAGCAGCAGCTGATGAGGCCGATGCACACGTTCATGCAGGCGAGGAAGAAAATCGCAAAGACGACAACCGTGCCAGCAAGACCAAAGTGCATAGAGGCCGAACGCGCAAGGATCGCGGCGCCGTTGGTGGCATCGGGCATAACCGTGCCGAGCTGCATACCGGCAAGCGCCAGGCCGCAGTAGATGATGGCCATGAGCACACCGGCGATCACACCGGAACGCGAAATCTCGAAGGCCACGCGCTTATCGTCGGTAACGCCCAGCTCATGGATGGTCTCGGCGATGATGATGCCAAAGGCGAGCGACGCGAGCAGGTCCATGGTCTGATAGCCAGTCAAAAAGCCCTGCACGGCGGCGCCGGCATTGTAGGGGGCCTGTGGCGCGGCAGCGGGACCCAGCGGCGACACCACGGCGGCACCCACGACCAGCACGATGAGCGCAATGAGCGCGGGGCCCGTAATGCGGCCGAGCACGCGTGTGATAACACCCGGGCGCAGCGTGAGCACAAACGCGACGACGAAGAACCCGATGGCAAACACCAGACGTGCCGTGCCGAGCGAAACACCCTCGGGCAGCAGCGGCACCAGCATTTCGAACGCCGTAGAGCTTGTGCGAGGAATGGCCAGGCACGGGCCGATGGCCAGATAGACCGCCGCAACGAAGAATTCGCCAAACTTGGGATGCACGCGGCCGGCAAGCTCGCGCGCCGTTCCGGCAAGCGCCACGGCGATAAAGCCCATGACGGGCAGGCCGATGGCGGCGATGAGAAAGCCGAGCATGGCGACCGGCGTGGCAGAACCTGCCTGCAGCGCCAGCAGTGGCGGAATAATGAGGTTGCCGGCGCCAAAGAGCATCGAGAATAGGGCGATGCCGACGGTGACGACATGGTCGGAGCGCAGACCGCGCGGCGCGGATGAGGCCATAGACACACCTTTCGGGTCGAAACAAAAACGGGACGGGCAAAAACACCCATCCCGCAAGTATATACGCTCTAGCAGGCTAAATCGCGTAAAGCGTCGATCGCGGTGTCGACTTCCTCGTCCGTGTTGAAATACCCAAACGAGAAGCGGACGACGCCCTGGCGCTCGGTACCCAGTGCACGGTGCATGAGCGGGGCGCAATGGGCGCCGGGGCGCGTCGCAATCCCCCACCCTTGCATGAGCGCATCCGAGATCTCGGCCGAATCGATATCGCCCACGTTGAGCGACACAATTGCAGAGCGCGTCGGCTGGTCAAAGGCGCCGTAAAGCTTGATCTCCGGGATTTCGCGCACGCCGGCAAGAAAGCGATCAGCGAGCGCACGCTCGTGGGCAGCAATCGCCTCGACCCCACCCTGGGCCTCGATAAAGTCGAGACCAGCGGAAAGGCCCGCGATGCCGTGACCGTTGAGCGTGCCCGCCTCAAGGCGCGTGGGCCACTCAAGCGGCTGCAGTGCATCGAAGCTGTGCACACCGGTGCCGCCCATGGCCCAGGGCGCCACGTCGACGCCCTCCGCCACGGCCAGACCGCCGGTGCCCTGCGGGCCCATCAGTCCCTTGTGGCCGGTAAAGCACACCACGTCGAGCCCCATGGCCTGCATATCGATATGCTCCGTACCGGCAGACTGAGAGGCGTCGACGATAACCAGCGCGCCGGCCGCATGAGCCACAGCCGCCACACGTGCAACATCAACGGAGTTGCCGGTCACATTGGAGGCATGCGTTACCACCACGGCACGCGTGCCCGGCGTGACCAGCTGCTCGAGCTCGTCGTAGTCGAGCACGCCGTTCGCGTCGCAGCCCGCACGCTCAACGGTCACGCCCCGCTCTGCCGTCAGGCGGTTGAGCGGGCGCAGCACGGAGTTGTGCTCAAGCACCGTTGTGACCACGCGGTCGCCGGGACGCACCACGCCGTTAATCGCCGTGTTGAGCGCCGCCGTAGAGTTGGGCGTAAAACAAACATGGTCCGCCCTCGGGCAGCCCAGCAAGCGCGCAAGCTTGGCACGGCAAGCATGAATCGTACGAGCGGCATCGAGGGCACCCGACGTGGCCCCGCGCCCGGCATTACCGAGCGAACACATCGCCTGCGTCACGGCATCGATCACCGTCTGCGGCTTATGCATGGTCGTCGCCGCGTTATCCAGGTAGATCATCGCACGACCTCCCACATGTCGATTACCGTAAAGCCCTCGGTGGGGACGCCCGCCGCGGCAAGCTCGCCGCGCAGCAGGTCCTCATCCGAAGGCAGCGCCTTCCACGCCAAGCCGCAGCCGGCAGCGACCTCCCCGGGCACGGGAATCGTGCGCCCGGGAAGGCCGCGCTCGACGCATAGGGTCTCGCACCCCATGGCGGCCGCCGTGGTAGGAAACGTGATGACAAGCGCCGGGCGCTTTTCTCTCATGGCAATCCCGCCCAAACGCTACGGGCGCACGACGCGCACGGCCTGCTCCATCTTCTCCACGATCACGTACATGTTGGTGACCTCGCCCACCGCAAGCTGGTCTTTAATGCCATAGTGGTCGAGGCAGGTACCGCAGGTGAGAATCTCGACACCCTGCTCGGCCAGGCCCTTCAGGTCATCGAGCACCGGCGAGCCCTCGACGGTGAGCTTGGCGCCGCCGTTGTAGAACAACATGGTCGCGGGCAGCTCCTCCTGCTGCGTCACGGCAAAGATGAAGGCCTTCATGAGCTTGTGGCCCAGCTCGTCGTCGCCACGGCCCATGCAATCGGTGTAGACGGAAATGACGAGTTTGCCCTTGCCGGCGCTGGCGTCACAGAAAGCGGCACCGTCCTGCTCGGGGTCCGCAACGGCAACGGCGCCAGAGGTCGCCACGGTCACGTGCCACTCGGCGTCAGAAACCTTCTCGACCGAGGCCGTGCAGCCCTTCTCCTGCGCCATCTTGGAGATGTTCTTGACGGCGGTCTCGTTATCGACCGAGGTCACCACGGCACCCTCGCCATCGAGCTGTTTGAGCGCCTTGAGCGTCTTAACAACGGGCAGCGGGCAGGCATCGCCCATGGCATTGACTTCAATTTTGGTAGACATAGTTTTTCCTTTCGAATAAATCGTTTTAGAGCGGTACATAGCTCAATAAACGTGTCGTTAACGGACAACGTGGACGGCAGGACCGCCTGGCACCGGCTCACATACGCGACCGACGACGGCGGCAATACGTCCTTCGGCATGCAGACGGCGCGCAAGCTCATCCACATCGGCGGCAGGCGCCGCGATGAGCAAACCGCCCGAGGTCTGCGGATCGTACAGCGCGTCGAGCATGCCCGGCTCCAGGTCTTCGTCGGCCGTCACGCGCGGGCCAAAGAAGTCCTGGTTACGGTAGGAGCCCGCGGGGATAATGCCCAGACGCGCCATGTCGAGCACCTGGTCAAAGAGCGGCACCGCCCCCGACGCAAGCTCAATCTGCACGCCAGAGCCCTCGGCCATCTCGCACGCATGCCCGATCAGGCCAAAGCCCGTAATGTCGGTGCAGCCGTGAAGTTCGAGCCCCTCGGCCAAACGGATCGGGGCCTCGTTGAGGGTGCGCATAGAATCAAACATCCGGCTGGCCTCGTCCTGCTCGATGAGCTCGCCCTTAATGGCCGTGGTGATGATGCCCGAGCCGATCGCCTTGGTCAGCAGCAGGACATCGCCCACGTGCGCGCCGCTGTTGGCGAGCATGCGGTCGAGCGCGACAAAGCCGCTCACAGACAAGCCGTACTTGGGCTCGTCGTCGTTGATGGTGTGACCGCCCGCGATGGAGCAACCCGCCTCGACGCACTTGTCGGCGCCGCCCGCCAGAATCTGGCCGGCAACCTCAACGCCCAGGCAACTGGGTATGCAGAGCAGGTTCATGGCATGGCTCGGTCGTCCACCCATGGCGTAGATGTCCGACAGCGAGTTGGCCGCGGCAATCTGGCCAAACAGGAACGGGTCGTCGACCATCGGCGGGAAGAAGTCGATGGACTGCACGAGCCCCAGGTTCTCCCCTACGCGAAAGACGCTCGCATCGTCGGAGGTATCGAACCCCACGAGCAAGTTGTCGTTATGCACATTGGGTAAATCGCCCAGGACCTGGGCGAGGGCTCCGGGAGCCAACTTAGCGGCTCAACCGCTCGCGGCCGTCATAGACGTGAGCCTAATCTGATCGTCAGCCATCGATACCTCCTCTCATCGGGCAATCATTTTCTCCCAGTATACGCATGAATGCGAGCCTGCGACGGATGCATTAATTGAGCGCCCGTGCGCGAATCGCCGCGCCGATGGCGCCAGCAAAGCGGGCCTGGGGCGACGTAGTCACTGGTGACCCCAGCAGCGCGGCCAACCGCTCCACAACGTAGGTGTTCTCGCACAGACCTCCCGTCAGGTAGTACGGAGCGCCCGCCGCCTGCCCAGCCATGGTCGCCACGCGCGAGACCACGCTGTCGATCACGCCACGCGCAATGTTCTCGCGCGGCTCACCGCGACCGATGAGGCTGATGACCTCGCTTTCGGCAAACACCGTGCACATGCTGCTGATCTTGGTGGGCTCGCCGGAACGCGCCAGGTCGGCCATCTGCTGCTGGGAAATGCCCAGGCGGTCGGCCATGATCTCCAAAAAGCGCCCCGTGCCGGCAGCGCACTTGTCGTTCATGGCAAATTTGGCCACGCGGCCGCCCTTAACCTGGATGACCTTGGTGTCCTGGCCGCCCACGTCAATCACCGTGCCGTGATCGCCAAACAGGCGCACGGCACCGGTGCCGTGGCAGGTAATCTCGGTCACGACCTTGTGCGCATAGGGCACGGCGACACGGCCGTAGCCGGTCGCGACCACGCGAACACCGTCGCCCGTCACGTCATAGCCGGCTGCGGCGAGCTCGCCGCGTAGGCGCTCGGCCGCATCGACCGAGGAGAACCCGGTTGGCTGCACGCACGTCCACGCCACCGAACCCTCCCCGTCGACCACAGCAGCCTTAGCCGCCGTAGACCCGATATCGATCCCGATCCCTATCATGGCTCTCTCCCAATCTGAACATCAAAGGTAGCGGCGCGTTCAGGCGCCTTAGCTCTAGGTTTCTCAGGTGCCGGAGGTTGCCCCGAAAGAGGAGCGCAGCGTACTTTGGTACGCAAGCGACGGTTTGAGGGGCAAGATCCGGTGCCTGAGGAAGCTAGAGGGTCTCGATAAAGGCGGCGATGCGCGTCTCGATCTGGCCCATGTCGCCGTTGCTGTAGTCGGTCTCGATCTTCATATACGGAATGCCCGCACCCTCGACGGCCTCCTGCATGCGTGCACCCTCAACGTTGAAGGTGTGGCACGCCTGGAGCACGCTCTCCACTACGCCATCGACGTGGTACTTCTCGCACATGGCCAGCGTGTTTTCCATACGACCGTCGTTGGGCGTCATGACCGAGCAGTTGATGTCCAGGTAGCGGTCGGCGATGGCGCGAAGGATGTCGGGAGCCTCCGGGTCGATCATCATGGCCGCCGTGCGCTCGCCCGAGCAGTCGTCCATGCACACGACCACGCCGCCGTTGGACTCGATGGTGCGACCGATCTTGTTGATCACGCCGCCCACCGGGCAGCCGGTGATCAGAATGCGTTTGGCATCCGCCGCGACCGGGCGCTCGCCTGCATCATAGGCCTCGCGCAGCTTGGCGACCTTTTGCTCCAGCTGCTGCGTATAGGCCTCGATATCAAAGCTGAACGTACCGGCAAACATGGTGCTCATCAGGTCGACGCCGCTCATGGCCGCCGGCTGGTTGGCCTGCAGCGCAAACATCTCGAGCTGGGCCGCACGCAAGCGGTTGCGACGACGGACGGCAGCGCGCAGGTCATCGTCGGTAATCGTGATGCCGTAAAAGCCCTCGAGCTCCTCCTTGAGCAGGCAGCACTCCTCGTACCAGCCTTCACGCTCGTAGGCGCGATCGCGACCCTGCGGCAGGTGCAGAATGTGCGTGCGCTTGAGCTCGTTGAGTAGCTCGTACATCTTCTTCTTGCCGTCGCAGGTGGTCTCGCCGATGATCATGTCGCTAAAGTACGTAAACGGGCACTTTTGCGAGTAGGCAAAACCGTAGGTCGACTTGATGAGCGGACACAGATTTGCCGGCAGCACCTTCTCGGCCTCGGGAATCACCTCGTCGGACGTGCCGCACAGCGCCACGCTCGCAGCCCCCGCGGCATCGATAATCTCGAGCGGCGTATAGCTGCACAAAAAGCCGACCAGGCGATTGCCCGCCTGCTTGTAATCCTTAACGCGAATAAACGCCGCCTTGCGCTGCTCGTTGAACTCCTCAAACGTGGATGGCAACGGCTGCTCCATATTTTCCGACATATAACTCCTTAACAAACCTTTTAACCAACCAAGGAAACGGCTTTCCCAGGTGCCCGAGGTTGCCGTGAAAAAGGAGCGCCGCGTACTTTGGTACGCAAGCGACGGTTTGAACGGCAAGATCGGGTGCCTGGGGAAGCCGCCGGGACGAATAGTCCTAAATGGTTTCCAAGAAAGCCTCAATCCTGGTTTGCAGTTGGCCTGCATCCTCGCCGGCGTAGTCGGTCGTGATGTGCATAAACGGAATGCCGGCCTCCTCGGCAGCCTTCTCCACGGCAAACGACTCCATCTCGTAGAGCGTGCAGAACTGCAGGGCCACGTCGACGATGCCGTCGGCATGCAAGTCCTTGGCCATCTGGACAATGTCCTTCATACGCTGATCGTTGGGCGTAAAGACGGCGCAGTTAATCTTAAAGTAGCGCTCGGCGATGGCGTCGAGCATCTCGTCGACCGTCTCACCGGACTCGTCGACCAGGTCCTTGTAGTAGCGCGAGCCCGTGCAGGACTCCTCGCCTACCACAACGCCGCCGGCCTTCTCGATGAGGTTGAACAGCTTCCAGTTGGGCACGGCCATGGGCGTGCCGGTGTACAGGATGCGCTTGGTCCCCTTGGGCGCCACGCCCTCGCCGGCCTCAACGCGCTGCTCGCACTCGGCGGCCATCTCGTTGATGGCTCCGGTCAGACGCGGCGTATCGTCCATAAAGGCGGCCTGAACGGTCAGCAGGCTGTCGAGACCGCTGATGGGCGCCGGATCGGCAGCGCGCGTGGCAGCCAGACGCTGCAGGGCGCGACGCTTCTCGTTGACGGCGTGGATGGCAGCCTTCAGGCCCTCGGGCGTAATCTTGACGCCGCACTCGTCCTCGATCTTGGCGGCGAGCTTCTTGACCTCGGCCTTCCAGGTCACGAGCGTCGACTCGTCGTGCACGTTGGGAATATCCATGACGTACATGTTCTTTTGCGTGGCAGAGAACTCGTAGGCTTTCTTCTTACCGTCGCAGGTGTTCTCGCCTACCACCAGGTCACTCGACTCAATGTAGGGGCAGACCTCGCCCAGCTTAAAGCCGGCAAAGCTCTTGATAAGCGGGCAGGTGTTGCGCGGCAGGTGCTCCTCGACCTTATCGGTTGCCCAATCGGCACCCGAGCACAGGCCCACGGGAATGCCGTCACAGGCAAGCACGATCTCCTCGGGCACGTACACGCAGAACGAGCCGACGATCTTGGTGGCCTCGCCGGCCTCCTTCTTGTCGAGCATCTCCTTAATACGGCCGCTGTGGATGTTGGTGGCGACAAAATCCAGGTAGGACGTGGACTTGGGGCGATTGTTCTGCGTCAGGAACATATCGCCGTACATCTGGCCCACGGCGCCCAGCAGCATGTCGTGGTCGGCAAGATTCATGCCGAGGCTCTCCCACATCGGATGGAAATCGAATTCTTCAGCCATGACGGTTCCCCTCTCGAACCAAATACGGATAACTACGGTATTGCTGCACGGTGGGTGGCGAAAACCCAGCCGTGCTCAAACCCGGAATTTTGGGGAACCTGCTTTGCAGCTGATTATTTAGTTGTGCGTCGTCTCTCCCGGAGCCGTGAACATACCTGCTCATATGCGGCTCCGAGCCATATACAGGGCGCGCACGGCAACGCGACGCGAATATGTCTTATGCGGCATCGGCGCGCCCTCCTTTTCTCGTCGAAGGTAACTATATCAACGGTTGTCGTCAAGACGAACACCGTCGACACGCGTACGACAACGTTGGGATGTGAGCATCTCGCTGTCTGATAATTAATTATCAGACTGATAAGGTTTAGTCATGTAGAAATCGGCGAACGGCGAAGTGAAAACAAAGCGGTCGAGGACTACCTCCTCGACCGCATCGCACCCGCATTATCGGCAAACGAGATGAATCCTGCTTGCATCAAAATGCATGCGCAGAGTCTCACCCGCCTGCGGCAGCTCTTCCACGGGTACACTCACCTTATTCACCTTCCACTGCAGACGCGTGGGCGCATCAGCACGCGGCACGTCCAGCAGCACCAGCCGCTCAAAGCGCGAATCGCTCACACGGGCCACGTGCAAATCGTAGCTGTTGCGACCGCGCTCCGCGCGATTGTCAACATGGAAGTAGCTCGCACGAATACCGAGGTACGTCACGTTATCGGGAACCTCATGGCCCACGTTAAAGGTCATGCCCCAGTCCAGGGCTTCAACTTCCTGAGACCCGATCTTGCGCGCCCGGCTTGTGTTCTTGCAGCCCGTCAGGCGCAGCGCCGCCAGCGTCTGCGGACGGCGGACCACGTCCTCGACGGAGCCGATCTCCTCAACATGCCCGTCGTGCATCACGCAGATGCGCTGGCACAGGCGGCACGCTTCGTCGATGTCGTGGCTCACGTAGAGCACGGTGCGGTTGCATACATCGAACAGGTCGAGCATGTTTTGCTCAAGCGCGCTCTTGAGATACGCATCGAGCGCGCTCATGGGCTCGTCGAACATAAAAATGCCCGGATGCGCCGCCACCATACGGGCAAGCGCCACGCGTTGCTGCTGCCCGCCCGAGAGTCGCGCGGGGTAGCGATCGACAAAATCGGCCAGACCGAAAATGCCCAAATAGCGCTCGGCGAGCTTTTTGCGCGCGGCGGCGTCGCCAGCATCCTTTACACCGGCGCATACGTTATCGGCCACCGTCATGTTGGGAAACAGCTGATAGTTTTGAAACAACAGGGCGCATTTTCGCTCCTGGGGTGACAGGTTGATGCCAGCCGCCGAGTCAAAAAAGGTCACGCCGTTGACGACGATCTTGCCCTCGTCGGGCGTCTCCACGCCGGCAATGCAGCGCAGCGTACAGCTCTTGCCGCAACCCGAGGCGCCCAGCAGGGCCACGCGCTCCTCGCCGGCCTCAAGCTGCATGTCGAGCACAAACCCGGGATAACGTTTCTTAATATCCAAAACGAGCGACATAGCTTATCGACCTCCCCGCGGCGCCGCATCATCACGCATGAGCTCGGCCAGCGCCTCGCGATCGATACGCAGCGCATCGCCGCCGACTGGGTCGAGCGAATCGCCCTGTCCGGCGAGACCTTTGGCCTGTTTGCGCTCCGCACGGGAAAGGCCACGTTCGCGATACTTTTGCGAATGCGCCGTGTACATATTGATGAACAGAATGACCAGGAAGCTGAACGCGATTACGACTACGACCCAAAAGAGGGCCACCGACGTATTGCCGCCCATCCACTCAAAGTAAATCGCAATGGGAATGGTCTGCGTAATACCGGCGTAGTTGCCCGCAAAGAACAGGGTGCAGCCAAACTCGCCCATCGCGCGGGCAAAGGCGAGCACCGTGCCGGCGGCAATCGAGGGCCAGCCAAGCGGCATCATGAGCTTGGCAAAGATGCGACGCTCGGACCATCCCAGGGTTCGCGCGGCGTCGAGCATCTGCGCGTCAAGACTCTCGAAGGCTCCGAGCGCCGTGCGGTAAACCAGCGGAAACGACACGACGACGGCCGAAATGACCGCCGCGGGCCACGTAAAGACGATCGAGATGCCGTGCGCGATAAGCCACTGGCCCACCCCGGTCGATCGACCAAATAGCATAAGCAGCAAAAAGCCGCAGACCGTGGGTGGCAGCACCATAGGAATCGTAAAGACCGAATCGAGCAGGCCCTTGATGCGACTCGAGGTGCCCATGGTCTTCCACGCGGCAAACAGGCCCAGCGCAAAGGAGATCAGCAGGGCAAGGCCGCTCGTTTTAATGGACACCCAAAACGGTCGGTAGTCGATGCCGCCCAATAAGGAGGCCAGAGAGGTCAAGGGCCCCTGCTCATCCCGCAACACGACAGACGATGCTTCTACCATTTGAGCGCTATCAAGCCAACGCGCGCCGCCTTTGGCATCACCCGAGGCTGATGCAATCACCACATAGCGGCCCCCATCCGCACCGCGCTCGTCAAAGCCATAGGTATACCCGCCGGCATCAAACGTTGTTTCCGCCGTGACATACCAAGGAAGATCCACGTCCCCTAGCTGCGCACCTCCCATACAGTTTGCGCTGTCGAGCTCACAGACGAGGGCCTTGAGACCCGATACGCACTCGTTGTTCTGCGGATCCAATCCATACCTCTCGATCGCCTTGGGCGATATCCACACCACAACGCGATCGGCAGCAGGCGCCACTACAAGGTCCACGTCCTCGTCAACGGGAAACCGGTAGCCCTCAGGCTGGCCCTCCATGGCACGAGCGGTCCCCTTGGCCAACCGCTCAAAACCCTCGATCCCATAGGAAAGCCCATGAGCAGTCGCAGCAACCTGGGCCCCGTCCTCAGCGTCCCCAGCAAACGCAAATCCCGGCACCCAGCAAAGCGCGAAGGTCAAAGCACAGGCGACAAGGATGCGGAATCTATTAAGCACGAAAAGCTCCAAGCGAATATAAGGACGGAGTGAGACACAAAACGATGGAATTATCGCGCCAAGCCGCACTACGCGGAAAGCTCAAAGCCGTACTTAGCCCAAATCATCTGAGCCTTCCTGTTGGACAGACAGAAGTCGATGAACGCCTTGGCTTCGTCGGCGTGCTCAGAGCTCTCGGCAACGGCACCCGGATACACGATGGGCTTGTGCGAATCCTCGGGACACACAAAGGCCTCCTCGATGCCGTCGTAGCGGAAGATATCGGAGCTGTAGACAAAGCCGGCCACGCAGTCGCCCGTGGACACATAGGCGGCGGCGGTACCAACTTTGTCGGCCAGGGCCACCTTTTCGGCGATCTCGGGCGCATACTCGCCGTCGTCGCCCTCGGTGCCGGTGTAGAGGCCCACGGAAGCCAGCGCCTGGTTGGCGTACTTGCCGGCGGGGACGGTCTTGGCGTCGCCAATGGCGATCTTACCGTCCAGGTTCGCGACGTCGGCGATGGCCTCGACCTTGGTGTCGGAGCCCTCGGCGCGAATGATCACGAGATCGTTGACGAACATGTCCTCACGCGTGTCGGCGTCGACGAGCTCGGCGGCCTCGGCGTCGTCCATGGTACCCTTGGAAGCGGTGATGAGCACGTCGACGGCGGCACCGGCGCGCATCTGCTCGACAAGGTCGCCAGACGCCTTAAACTGCGTGTCGGCAAAGGTGGTGCCGGTCTGGTCGGTGTAAAGCTCCTGAACCTCGGGCAGAGCCTTCTCGAGCGAGTTGGCGGCAAAGACCTGCAGCTCGACAGCCTTCTTCTTAGAGAAAGACTTGGCGGAGCCGGCATCGGAACCAGCGGGCTCGGACGTCTTTTTGCCCGAGCAACCGGCAAGGCCAAGGCCGGCGGCAGCAGAAAGCGAGACGAAACCGCGGCGTGAAACCATATCGAACATATTCAACCCTTTCGGATCTTGTGCCCGGGTACCCCACCGCGGGCTTTAATCTGCAATCAGATTATACTTCTGCGCGAATAATGAAAGTGAGAGTTTATTCTCGTCAGAGAATATAGTTTCGAATTACCGTGCACCTCGGCGTCGCTTCGGCGGAAAACAAAGGCGGAGCAGCCGTTCAGGTCGCCCCGCCGCAGGTAAACCGCTTAGTTGGTATGTCCGCCGCCCGCTGTCATCTGAGCCGCATGCTCCAGCTGGTCTGCTATGGCCTCCCAGCTTTCGCGGGCGGCCTTCGTAGAACCGGGAAAGTTTACGACAAGTGTATGACCTCGTTGCATGCAAATAGCGCGCGAGAGCATAGCGCGGCGCGTCTTGGTCATCGAATACGCACGGATTGCCTCGGCAATACCCGGCACATCGCGGTCACAGACGGCACGCGTCGCCTCGGGTGTTACGTCGCGCATCGAAAGCCCCGTGCCGCCGCAGGTGAGCACGACATTGGGGTGGCACTCATCGGCGGCTTCCGCAATGGCATCACCGATCTCGCTGACGTCGTCACGCACGACCACATGCGAGGCGACCGTCCAGCCCTGTGCCACGATAAGCTCCTCGAGCGCAGCACCCGCCTCGTCCTGGGCAAGATCGCGCGTATCCGAGCACGTCACAATCGAAATCTTCAACTCCATAGCATTCCTCCTATAGCACCGTGCCCTCAGGCAGGTCGACACGCACGACATCCACGACGTCGCCCGCCGCAAGGTCGCACGGTCCTTCGTGAATACGCAACAGGCAGTTCGCACGCTGCATGGTTCCAAGCAGCGCCGAATTCTGCGTCTTGGCCTCGGTCACCAACAACTCACCGGTCTCGGGGTCGCGCAAAACCGTGGCGCGATCGAAGAAGCGGCGATGCTGTCGCTTTTTCACGCTATGCGTGAGCGTCGCCTGCTGCACGGGACGCGCACCCTCGGCAAAGCCACGCATCTTGCGAATCGCCGGACGGGCGAGCATCTCAAAGCCCACATACGCCGCGGCAGGATTGCCTGAAAGCCCCAGGTAGGGCTTACCCCCGAGCAAGCCAAACGTGATGGCCTTGCCCGGACGCATCGAGATGCGATCGAACAGCACCTCGCCCTCGCGCCGGACGAGCGCCGTCACGTAGTCGTAATCGCCCGCCGAGGCGCCACCACTTGTAATGACAAAATCGCACTCTCGCGTGGCACGATGCACCAGCTCGGCAATCGCCTGCTCATCATCGGGCGCAATGCCGTAGAACACGGGCTCGGCGCCGGCATCGAGTGCCTCGGCCATCAGCGCCGAAGAGTTGGAATCGCGAATCTGACCGCGCGCCGGTACCTTACTCGGTGCGACCAGTTCCGTGCCCAGCGAGATAATGCCCACACGTGGGGCAGCGTGCACCTTCACGCTCGCATATCCGGCGCTTGCCAACAGACCCGCGCCCGCCGGAGCCACGACCTCGCCGGCGTGCATCACAACATCGCCGGCATGGGCCTCCTCGGCGGCAGAGCGAACGTTCTCCCCCACCTTGGCCGGCGCCGAGAACCTCACACGCGAGCCCTCGTTGCCGTCACCGTCAAGCACATCGACGATCTCGTACTTCACAACGGCATCGGCACCTTCGGGTACCGGCGCGCCCGTCATGATGCGGACCGTCTCGCCCGCGCCGATTGCGCCCTCAAACACATGGCCCGCGGCCTCGTGTCCGATAACGTCGAGCGTCACCGGCGCCTCGCCAGATGCCTGCGCCAAGTCCGCCGAGCGCACGGCATATCCGTCCATAGCGCTGTTGGCAAACGGCGAGATGTCGATATCGGCCACCGCGTCCTCGGCCAAGGGAAGACCGGCGGCCTGCCACACGGGAATCTCGATGAGATCCGTCGGAGCAACGTGCGACAGGACAATCGACTGCGCGTCCTCCAGTGGAATGAGTTTCTCTGCCATATGCACCTCTTAATGCCACGGCGCACAACAGGGGCGCCGATTCTTTATGCTTTTCTCAGTATAATCCCCCGATGCACGGCCGCGACTCGGCCTGTACCCGCAAATACACCTGTCGGTTGCAGACCGCGAAACAGAATGGAAACCAACCCACCGGCTCGTCGCGTTTACCGCGTTTTATAATGCTTGCGTTGCAACCTAAAAGAGGAACGTATGGCTCATAACGACAAAACCGAAAGCGCAAACGAAACGCAGGATCATTCCCAGCCGCTCGACGACGGCGGCTTTTTCTCCCTCAACGACGTCATCATGGCAGGCAGACATCAGCTCACTCGCTCCGAGCATCTCTTAGCTGCCGACACGCGCCGCAACGTCCGCAACCTACTCGTGAGCGCCAAGTTGCTCGTGCTCGTCGTCACCGTATCGCTCGCCATGGGCGTTGCCGCTTGGGCGTTTTTGGCCTCGTTGAATATCGCGACTGACTATCGCGAGCACCATGCGTGGATTTACGCGCTGCTTCCCGTTGTGGGCGTTGCCACCGCATGGGTGTACAAAAACCACGGTCTTGCCGCCAAACGCGGTAACAACCTGGTCATCGACTCCGCTCTGGGCACACGCCTCATCCATATGCGCATGGCCGTCCTCACCTTCGTCTGCTCCACGCTCACGCACCTCACCGGCGGATCGGCCGGTCGTGAGGGAGCTGCGGTGCAGATTGGCGGCACCATCGCCAGCAACATCTCGAGCCTCGCCCACCTCAAAAAGCATGACCACCACGACCTCATGCTCGCCGGCATCTCGTCGGCCTTTGGCGCCGTATTCGGTTCGCCCCTTGCCGGAGCTTTCTTTGGCATGGAGATGTGCTTTATCGGCAAGATCGACTACACCGCGGGCATCTACTGCCTGGTCGCCTCGTTTACCGGCTACTTTACATCACTCGCCCTGGGTACCGAGTACGAAGCGAATGTCATCGCCAGCGTTCCCAACATGACACCACGGACGGTTGTCATCGTTGTTATCAGCGCCATTATCTTCGGTCTGACGGCACGCCTCTTTGCCTGGTCAGTTCGAACCGTCAAGAGCCTGTACGGTCGCTTTATCACCAATTACCTCGTTCGCGCACTCATAGGCGCACTCGTGGTTTTGGCCGCCTATGCCCTTCTCGACGCCTGGGACTACGCCGGCCTTTCCACGTGGCTTTCCGGCGCCGGATTTGCCGGCAACACCACCCTGGCAGACGCAGCCATCAAGTTGGTCGTCACAGCGCTTACCCTGGGTGCGGGCTTCCAAGGCGGCGAGGTCACGCCCCTGTTTGGCATCGGTGCGGCGCTCGGCGGCTGGATCGGTTGCCTCGTCGGAATCGACCCCAGTTTTCTGGCGGCTCTCGGCATGCTCGGCGTGTTCTGTGCCGGCCTCAACGTGCCCATCACCACCTGCATGATGGCCATCGACCTGTTCCACGGCACGGCAGCCGGGTTCTTTGTCATCGTGGCCTTTATCAGCTACCTAACTGCCGGACACCGCGGCGTGTACCCCGCCCAGCGCATCATCTCGCCCAAGCGCCGTTCGCTTATTGTGGATGAGGGCGGTACGGTAGCGGATGCTATCGAGCGCCACAACGACCTGATAGAGTAGACCACGCTCATCATCGCCAACCCAGCCGCCCAGTCGGGTGCGGCGCACGAAGTTGCCGAGCGCCTGCAACGCTTTTTGGACATGACTGCACGCGCATCCCAGTTTGACTTGGTGCTAACCGAGCGCATGGGACACGCCAAGGAGCTGGCCGCACAGGCCCAGGGCTATCGCACCGTTATCGCCCTTGGCGGCGACGGCGTGATTCACGAGGTCGTCAACGGGCTTATGACGCAAGAGGAGGACACCCGCCCCGCTCTTGCCATCCTACCCGTGGGCTCTGGCAACGATTTTGCCCAAACGCTCGGCATCGACGATTTCTCCGGTAAGGATTTTGGCGCGCTGCTCACCTGCGAGCTGCAGCGTCAGGACATCGGGCGCATTCGCTCGTGGAGCCCTGCGAGCGGCAGCGGCGAGGCTACCGTTGAGTACTACGACCAGACGCTCTCGGTCGGCATCGATGCCGCCATCGGCCTGGGCACCACCGAGCTGCGCAAAAAGACGGGCCTCGCCGGCGCTCCGCTCTACACCCTATCGGGACTTGAGCAGTTTGGCCTGCGCTATCGCAACTACCCCATGACCATCAGCTTTGATGGCGCGCCCGCCGAGCGCGTGCGGGCGATCATCATGGCAATTCAGCTGGGTCCTACCTATGGCTCGGGCTATCGCATCTGCCCCGATGCCGACCCCTGCGACGGCGTACTCGACGTCTGCTACGCCTGCGGCCCCGTTCCGCGTGCGGTTGCCCTGCCTATGTTTCTTTCGGCCAAGGACGGCCACCATACCAAGTTGCCGCCGGTTCGCATGCGCCGCTGCCGCCATGTCGAGCTCACCTTTGAGGAGCCCGAGTACCCCATCCAGGCCGACGGCGAGCCCGTTGTCGCCTCGCGCATCGAGGTAGACATCCTTCCCGCCGTCCTCGAGGTCTGGCACCCAACCCGCTAACCCCACCTAAGTTGCGGTGAAATAGGGACTGTTTATGCAGCTAAAGCCGCAAAACAATCCCTATTTC
>JAIHVJ010000195.1 GCA_022720335.1 Collinsella sp. | reverse complement strand
CAGCTCGGAGCAGTCAGTAAAGTGGCCCTTATCGTTGAGGGCCTCGCAATCCTGAACACGCCAATAGCCATCGGTGTGCGTGATGTAGTACTCGTGATCGTTGATCGACACGAAAGCGCGCGTCTTGGAACGCAGCAGCTTCAGAAATCCTTCGAAATCGGTCTCGACGACATCTCCAGCCTGGAACATGATGTTACCTCCTGGCCCGGCGCCACCACGACGCATTGATAAACGTTGGTGCTCCTTTAGTAAAACCTTTATCAGAGGTTATGCGTTCGTCATTTAGGCAAGTGGTAAAAAACCGCAGGGTAGACGGGATAAAACGTTTAACCATCCCATTTGTTTGTCACATTCTGAAGGTACTTTTATGCAAACCTACTTTCCCAATTGGAATCTATCCTTTTGGCCGGGCAATTGACCGTCTATCGTTTAAGCCCGACGGGTATGAACGGGGCATCTGCAACGCCATCGCAAGGAGACACCATGGAGACTATCGAAGCACTCATTCACCGCCGCAGCTGCCGCAACTACAGCGATCGTCCCGTCGAGGCCGAAAAGCTTGCACGTATTATCGAAGCCGGCCAATATGCACCGAGCGGCATGGGACGTCAGCCGGTGACGTTTGTCGCCGTCACCGACCCCGCGACCGTCGAGCGTCTCTCGCAGCTCAACGCCCAGGTCATGGGCAGCAACAGCGACCCCTTCTATGGCGCCAAGACCGTTGTGGTGGTGCTGGTTGACCGCAGCGTGCCCACACATCTGGAAGACGGCTCGCTCGCCATGGGCAACTTGCTCAACGCCGCCTATGCACTGGGTGTCGATTCGTGCTGGATTCACCGCGCGCATGAGGTCTTTGACTCGCCCGAGGGCCTGGAGCTGCTGGCCAGCTGGGGCCTGCCCGCCGACGGCAGCCTGCGCGGTGTCGGTCACTGCATTCTGGGCTACGCCGAGGACACGCTACCCGAGGCAAAGCCGCGCCGCGACAACGTGGTGTACGTGAAGTAGACAGTTCCGCCGTTCTACCGAACGGCGGCCGCTCGCTGCTGGCGACTGACATCGAATGAGTTACTGTTGGCATTCGGCACTTGGGCAGCTAAAAGGCCCCGTCCCAAATTTGCTGTCCCACTCGCAACTTATCTTGCCGATGGAGTTGTCGTCGTTTCGTTCGTCTGGGCCGTTTCGGCGTCGTCGCCTTGCTTATCTTCGTCCTTTTGAGCGTCGGCGATGGTGGAAGCCGCCGCGACGATACCGCGCTGGGGCGCGACGCCCGTCTGGGTCTGAGCGCCCTCGACAACTTCTGTGCCTGCATGCGCGAGCTCGGGCGATTTAAACACTGCGTCCAAGTTGGCGCCACCGCCGGCGTAGCCAAGCGCAGCGAGTGCGATGACGATCACCGCAATGACGACCGCGATCGGAACATAACGATGCCAACCAGCCGGATTGAGTCCGCTGCGACGAGCCGCCCCGCGGCTGATGTAACCGAGCGTTCCGTCGTGCTTGAGCTTTGAGCCCACCACGCGTTTGCGGCCCCACAACGAGGACTCGGCCTGCATGGCCAAGCGAGCGCTTGCCGAAGGATAGCCGTATTTAGTGCGCTTGAACGAGCCATCAAACCCCGAGGCGTGTTTGCCCCACGTCACCGATGTCGTGCGTCGGTTGACCGGCGCGGCACTCCGCCTTCTGCGGCTCGGTTTTGTAGTCTCAGCCATACGCCCCCGCACGCCGTAACCAAATCGAAACAATAACGCTTTGGACTGTAGCACACGCGTCGCGCGCGGTCACGGGCGCCTCGCTCAACGGTCATCGTCCTTCAGCAAGCGCCACAGCGTTGTTCGGCTTATGCCCAGCACCTCCGCCGCACGGGTTCGGTTGCCGTGGAGATGATCTACAACCAGATGCGCGATATCTCGCTCGGTATCGGCCAGCGGTCGCAGAATATACAGGTCGCTTTCGAGTGTCGGGGCGCCAAAAGTTGCGGTCTTAATCACGTCCTCTTGGGCGAGCACTTCCTCCGCCACAGCACGGTCCACCGTGCCCGCCCCCACCAATATATACAGTCGTTCCGAGACCTCGCGGAGCTGCAGATAATTGCGCGGCCAGCGGTAAACATCGAGCGTCTTCGTCGCCGCGGCAGACAGCTTGGGCGCTGCCGTCCCAAATGCATCAGCGAGATATTCCAAATAGCGCGCAACCTTCGTCGACGCGGCCCCCTGCTCGGCGATTGCCGGCGCCACGCTCACCGCACAGGCGAAGCGCTCGGTCACAAAGGCGGCTTGATCACTTTCGCTGCCGCCCGGCATGTCATTCGCCGTCAGCACCACATGGCAGCGCGTCGCCAACGCGGTGTCGGCCATCGTGGAGACCAGCTCGCGGAGGCGCTGGGGGCCAACCGCATTCCAGCCCTCAATGCAAAGGGTCAGCCCCGTTTGGAACAGCGGCGATTCGGAGCTTTTGAGCACGTGGCGCCAACCGCGATCGGTAAGCTCATCGAGCGCAACGGAAACAAAGGGCTGATCGGCAAAAGGACCGTCCAGATAGAGGCGCTTGGCGATCTCGACCTGACCCGCTCCCAGCTCGCCCTCGAGCATAAGGGGCACACCGCGCGCGTAGCTCTCGGCAACCGGCGCAGCCACCGAGGCCGCCCCCTCAACGATGCCGTACGCGCTCGATTCGTAGCGGGCCTCAACTTCGTCGGCGTTGAGCCACTCGATGCCCGCATGCGCCGCGGCACCGCGCACCTCGCGGACCACGACGACCCAGAGGCTTACGCTCTCTTTGTCAGCGGGGCGAACGGTCAGGCTCAGGCGCGCACCCGCACGTCCCATAACCAGACGCGCGCCGTCTCCTATACGGTCGAGGCGCTCAGCGACAAAAGCCGCCACATCCCGCTCAAGCGCCGCGTCATTCATGGTCGAAATCGCGACGTCCCCACGCGCATCGATTGCCAATGCCGAGGCCCCGGCAGCAGCCAGGGCCCCAGTCAAGATGTTCAGCTTGGCATCGCTATCCATGATTTGCCCCTGTCCGCGGCGACGTGCAACCGCCGACGGTCGCACGACCGAGTGTTTCAAAATTGAACGATATTGCTCACCAAACACTATAGGGCAGAAAGTTGCCCCGCATCGCCATCCTGGCGGGGCGATAAGAGCTCTTCGGGACTTATAAACCTGCGGACAAGCCATACCCGCAAGAGCTCCTATCGCTCCACCGCAGGCTTGCGCTCACCAGCAACCAGCAACCAGCACGCAAATAAGCTACTTCTCTACCAGATTCCCAGCACGTGCTGCATTCCCAAACTCATGCACGCAATGCCAATCCAGCAGCAAAAGCCCAACGCGATGGGCTTGCCGCCCTTTTTGACCAGCTCGACGATATCGGTATTAAAGCCAATAGCCGCCATGGCCATCACGATAAAGAACTTCGACAGTTCCTTGATGGGCGCCGTGATGGATGCGGGCAGCTGAAACACCGTGGTGATCACGCTCGCTAGCACAAAGAACAGGACAAACATCGGAAACGCGCGCTTAAACGAAAACGTGTTTTTTGCGTTGCCGCCGCCCTTGCGCGCCAGATGCATCTGCCAGCACGCGAGAACCAACGTAATGGGAATAATGGCCAACGTCCTGGTGAGCTTGACCACCGTGGCGCTCTCGAGCACATTGGCGCCAGGATGCATGCTGTCCCAAGCGCTCGCCGCAGCCGTTACGGACGAGGTGTCGTTGATGGCGGTGCCGGCAAACAGGCCAAAGCCCTCGTTGGTCAGGCCAAGCATGCCGCCGAGCGTCGGAAACACGAGCGCCGCGATAACGTTAAACAGGAAGATGACCGAAATAGCTTGGGCAATCTCGCGATCGTCGGCATCGATGACGGGCGCGGTCGCCGCGATGGCAGAACCGCCGCAAATCGACGAACCCACGCCCACAAGCGTCGCGATCTTGCCCGGCACGTTCATAACGCGGCAGAGCACGAAGGCGATGACAAGCGAGGTCGAGATCGTCGCCACGATAATCGGCAGCGACTGGGCGCCCTTGGACAGGATCTGGGAGAGGTTCATGCCAAAGCCAAGCAGGATAACCGCGTACTGCAAGACTTTTTTAGACGTATAGGTGACACCGACGGCGAGCTGTTCGCGGCGATTCTTGGGAAAGACGAGCGCCAGAACCATGCCGAAGAGGATGGCGAATACCGGCCCACCGACCACCTCAATCTGTTTGCCGAGCAGCGTTGCGGGGATAGCGATGATCAGGCAGAACAAGACACCCTTCCAGCGCTCGCGTACGATATTTGCCAGTTGCATATGGGATTCCTTCTTTCTCTTTCACGTTTGCGACGGCTTATGATACGGCAACATTGAGCGCAGCCTTGCGTAAACAAAGACTAAGATGCCGCAATAGTTCTCAGGCAACAGCCGAATTACCCACCGCGGAAAGCTGATTCGCGGCATAATTAACAACTGACATATGAGTTTGATAGAACAGTTGCGAGGCGCTATGGAAGAATCGATGCACGTCGGCGAGCAGGAAACGA